>MHWZ01000017.1:9336-14951 GCA_001825475.1 Candidatus Zambryskibacteria bacterium RIFOXYD2_FULL_43_10
AAAATCTTACGGATAATTTTAAGCGCCTCCTTTAGTTCTCCTCCGTGAGGAAAAGGACCATATGTACCCGAGCCACGAGTAATAAGTACTTTCGGAAAATCGTCTTTAGTAAAAGTAACATAGTTGTAGCTCTTATCATCTTTCTCTTTGGAATTATAGATTGGTTGATGTTTTTTTATCTCACTTGCTTCCAGAAGTAGCGCCTCAAGCACCGAGTTTGTCTCGATGAATTCAATTTTTTTTGCTTCTTCAAGCATTTTGGCTATAAGCGGTCCTCTAGTGTCAAAGACTGTCTTTGACATGTAGCTCTTAACCCTATCTTTAAGATTCGTGGCCTTGCCGATATATAAAATTTTTCCTTTTTTCCCAAGAAAGAAATATACTCCGGGCAAGTCGGGCAATTTATATTTATTTATATTCAAATTTTTCATCCTATTTCTTGCGCAAAATTTTACGCAGATATTTCCCCGTATGGGTATCGGTATTCGCCACTTCTTCCGGGGTACCTTGAGCGACAAGCTTTCCTCCCCCATCGCCCGCCTCTGGACCGATGTCGAGCACATGATCGGTGCTTTTTATAAAATCGAGGTTATGTTCAATAACTACAACGGTATTGCCTTTATCCACCAGTTTCTGAAGAATTTCAATCAATTTTTTAACATCTTCA
This sequence comes from Candidatus Zambryskibacteria bacterium RIFOXYD2_FULL_43_10, assembly GCA_001825475.1. GTDB lineage: Bacteria > Patescibacteriota > Minisyncoccia > Phycocordibacterales > Zambryskibacteraceae > UBA5004. Next base: position 10,004 of record MHWZ01000017.1, read on the forward strand.
TAATGAAGACCGATGGTCGGTTCATCAAGAAGATAAATTGTCTTCTGTAAATGCGGACGGTAGAGTTCGGAAGCGATTTTAACTCTTTGCGCCTCCCCGCCGGAAAGTGTGGTTGCAGATTGACCGAGGCAAAGATAACCCAAACCAACATCATTTAAACTCTTGAGCCGATCATAAATCGCTGGAATATCTTCGAAGAAGGCAAGCGCTTCTTCAATAGTCATCTCAAGAACATCGTAAATACTCTTCTTACTGTATTTCACCTCGAGTGTCTCCTTCATGAAGCGTCGACCGTTGCAGACATCGCACGGTACATAAACAGTCGGAAGAAAAAGCATTTCCACCTCAATCATGCCGTTACCCTGACAGGTCTCACATCGACCTCCTTTCACGTTGAAGGAAAACCTGTTTGCTCTCCAACCGCGCGCTCGGGCTTCCGCTGTTTCGGCAAAAAGTTCACGGATAAAAGTGAAGGCGCCGGTGTAAGTGGCCGGATTAGAACGTGGAGTTCGGCCAATCGGCGACTGATCTATCAATATCGCGCGACCAAGATATTCAGCACCCTCAAAGGATCGGCAGTTATATGTATCGGCGCTTCGGTAACGCCGATCAAATCGAGCTTGGAGATTTTTATGGAGAATTTCATAGACAAAAGAAGATTTGCCGGAACCAGAAACTCCGGTGACTGCGACTAACCTACCGAGCGGAATATCAACGTTGAGATGCTTGATGTTAAATATGGAACCGGCGCGAATAGCCAACTTACCCTTTTCCGCCTTCCTGCGTTTCTCCGGTACTTCAATACTTTTCTCACCGCGCAGATAAGCAAGCGTTAGAGACTTACTCTCCCCGCCAGTTAGCGGATTCTTCGACAAAAGAAGCGGTTCAAGGTAATCTGCCATCACTATCTTTCCACCATGAATACCGGCTCCCGGACCGATATCAACCAAAAAATCTGCCGAGTAAATGGTCTCTTCATCATGTTCAACCACGATAATGGTATTACCCAGGTCGCGTAAATTTAGAAGCGTTTTGATAAGGCGGGCATTATCATGGGCATGAAGACCGATGGTCGGCTCATCGAGTACATAAAGCGCGCCGACTAATCCGGAACCAAGTTGCGAAGCTAGGCGTATGCGTTGAGCCTCCCCGCCGGAGAGCGTGTGGGCTCTGCGATCAAGCGAGAGATACTCAATACCGACATTGAGCATGAAGGAGAGACGCGCCTCTATCTCTTTCGTCACTACCTTAGAAATATTTTTCTCGCGGACAGTCAATTTAAGTTTTTTGAAAAATTCGTCACAATCTTTGATTGATAATGAAGTCAGTTCAACAATATTTTTACCTCCCACTAAGATATTTAACGCTTCTTTTTTCAGACGTTTACCAAGACACGATTCGCAAGATTCGGTGCCGAAAAAATACTTGGTGCCAAGACCGTTACAATCCGGACATGCGCCGTAAGGAGAATTAAAGGAAAATAAACGCGGTTCTATTTCGGGAAAAGAAAAACCGTCTCTCGGACACGCCCATTTGGCCGACATGAGAAATTCCTCGTCCTTAAATTTGATCATCACAAGTCCATCTGATTCATTGAGAGCTCTTTCTATAGCTTCAGAAAGTCTTTCGAGAACCCCGGGTTCTTCCAAATTTATCGAGTCAACTAAGACAGAGATTTCATGTTTTTTAGTTTTCGTCAATTCAATACGCTCTCGCAGAGAATATTTCTTGTTATCCACGATGACAGTTTCATAACCCTTGCCTAGAAGATCGTAAAGCAGTTGGTAGTATTCACCTTTCCTCCCGCGAACGACTGGGGTCAGTACATCAAAGGAACCTTTCGATACTTTTTCCAAAACGAAATTTTTGATTTCTTCGTTGGAAAGCTTCTTGATCTCACTGCCGCAAACTAGACAATGCGGCCGACCTATCCGCGCGTAGAGAATGCGAAGATAGTCATAAATTTCGGTAATGGTCGCAACGGTTGAACGCGGATTATTGGAGCGAGATTTCTGATCAATTGAGATAGCGGGCGAAAGACCGGTTATTTCATCCACGTCCGGCTTCTGCATTTGGCGCAAGAACTGCCTGGCATAGGATGAGAGCGATTCCACATAGCGCCTCTGCCCCTCGGCAAAAATGGTGTCAAAGGCGAGAGATGATTTGCCCGAACCGGAAAGACCGGTAAAAACGATCATCTTATTGCGCGGTATCTCAACAGTAATGTTTTTTAAGTTATGCGTCCGCGCGCCTTTGACTATAATCAGATCTTCGGATTTTCTGTCTTTCATAACAAATTTATACCCCCCGAGGCAAGGCCTAGGGGGCAACTATGGCGCGGAGTATAACACAATAACTATCTGTTACCTAAATGAATGATTCTCGAGAATTTTTATTTCATCGCGAAGAATAGCGGCGGTTTCGAAGTCAAGATCGCGCACCGCCTTTTCCATTTCTTTTTTCTTATTTCTAATCAGTTTCTTGGGACTTTTAGCAAATAATTTTTCGTCCGTCTCCAAAAGTAAATTGACGGCGGAGCGATGTTCGCGCTCGAGTGTATCCGTAATATCTTTTATTTTTTTGATAATTGTTTTAGGGGTAATGCCGTGTTTTTTGTTATGAGCTACTTGGATAGCTCGGCGGCGCGCGGTCTCATCCAAAGCTCTTTCCATAGAGCCAGTCATTGTGTCGGCGTAGAGAATGACCCGACCAGAAACATTTCTGGCCGCCCGACCGATGATTTGAATGAGGGAAGTATCGCTCCGCAGGAAACCTTCTTTATCGGCGTCCATAATTCCGATAAGAGTCACTTCCGGTAAATCCAGCCCTTCTCTTAAAAGATTGACTCCTACCAGACAGTCAAACTCGCCCCGGCGAAAAGCGGTCAGAATTTCAATCCTTTCAATAGTTTTGATTTCACTGTGTAGATATCTCGCATTTACTTTTTTATTTTTTAGAAACTCACTCAAATCTTCCGCCATTTTTTTGGTTAACGTAGTAGCAATCACTCGCCCGCCCTTGCCAATGGCTCTTTCCGCTTCTGCTATAAAATCCAGAATCTGGCCCGGATACTCCGATCCTTTGGACTGAATCGGTTTGACTGAAACTTCCGGGTCAACTAAACCTGTCGGTCGTATCACTTGCTCCACCACTTGCGAACTATGTTCCCTTTCGTATTTAGCCGGTGTGGCACTGGTAAAAATGACCTGTCCAACCCGCTTTTCAAATTCTGTAAATTTTAAAGGCCTGTTATCTCTCGCTGACGGTAAACGAAAACCATGTTCAATCAAAACATCTTTACGCGATTTGTCCCCGGTATACATGCCGCCGATCTGCGGCACTGTAACATGCGACTCATCTATAATTGTCAAAAAATCTTTGGGGAAGTAATCCAACAAAGTGAAGGGCGCCTCGCCGGGTAATTTACCGGAGAAATGTCTTGAGTAATTCTCAATGCCATTGGCATAACCAATCTCGCGAATCATCGCCAGATCGTAAGTGGTTCGTCTCTTTAATCTTTCCGCTTCCAGTAATTTTCCTTCCTTATTTAATTTTGCCAATTGTCCATTGAGTTCTTGTTTGATACTTAGGAGTGCTCGCTTCGCAGCATCGTCCGCGGTGATAAAATGCTTGGCCGGAAAAATGAAAAAGGTTGATAATTCATTTATGAGAGTATGAGAAACAGCATTTATTCTTTTGACACACTGGATTCGATTATCTTGTATTTCAATTCTATAAATAAGACGTTCTGAAACCGGCATAATTTCAACCACATTACCAAGTACCCGGAATGTTCCGGGCTTCACATCTGAATTAGTGCGAGAGTAATGGATATTAATAAGCGCGCGGATTAAATCGGCGCGCGCGATGCCCTGTCCCTTTTTAATCTTGATATTTACTTTTTCGTATTCTTCCGGATTACCGAGACCGTAGATACAGGAAACTGAAGCGACAATAATAACATCTTTCCTCGTGAGGAGCGCTTGGGTGGAAGCGTGACGTAGGCGTTCAATTTCTTCGTTGATCATTGCCTCTTTCTCAATATAAGTATCCGTGATTGGCAAATACGCTTCCGGCTGATAGTAGTCATAATAAGAAACAAAATAATGTACTGCGTTGTCGGGGAAAAATTCCCGATACTCTTGCGCCAATTGAGCGGCCAGAGTTTTATTATGCGCGATGACTAAAGTGGGTTTGCCGATTTTTTCTATCACATTGGCAACGGTGAAAGTCTTACCGGAACCGGTCACACCCAAAAGAGTCTGGTATCGCAGACCATTCTTGAGTCCGCTCAAAAGCTCTTTGATGGCCCGGGGCTGATCTCCTGCTGGCTTGAATTCTCTGTGAATTTTAAAAACTCCCATGAAGCAGTAATATACAACATTTTATTAATATTCACGACCTTTATGCGCTATTGTTGGTAGAACAGAGGATTGTCGAGCGTGGCATTCCGGGAGCCGAGGAGCTCAAACGAGACCTCGGCAACGCCGCCAAGAAAATCGACGTTAAGACAGGTGAACTAATGGAGTTCTATGAATCTTGCGTGCCGAAGTTACTCACCAAAATCTTCGGTCCAGGTCGATACGATTCGTGATATTGGAAAACCAAGGTGAGGGCTATGCTCTCTTAAACGGGTAAGTGTACCTCCCTCGCAAGAGGCAAGGGCAGAACAAGAACCGTTTCCTCGTTTCCTGACAACCAGCTGTGTGGGTCCGTACGATCCACACAGCTTTTTTCTTTTATCTTTTATATACATCTAATTTATACGACCGTGAGTTATAGATGTAAGAGGTTTTGTGATTATGTCTATGGTTATGATTGATATTTGGAAAGGAAATCTTTTTTAAATTCGGTAAAAGTGTCATTTAAAATACTCTCGCGCATGCGTTTGACTAAGTTAATGATGAAGTAAAGATTATGCATTGAGCCGAGAGTTCCGCCGAGCATT
>MHWZ01000017.1:15172-15468 GCA_001825475.1 Candidatus Zambryskibacteria bacterium RIFOXYD2_FULL_43_10
TGATATTCCAGGGAGTACAGCCCTCATCGGGCTGAAGGCATCAGGCCAGCCAGGCTCTGTGCATCCTGTGCATCCATATCCTGACTGGACACACCAGCTTATCTTGTCATTCCAGCGGATGAGGGGGCAGTTGGCATATGTATTTGGCCCCTTACAGCCCATCTTATAAAGGCATTCACCTTCCATTGCATCCTCTGACCCAAACTCCTCAACAAACTTTCCGGCATCAAAGGATGCCCTCCTCGGGCAGTTGTCATGGATATTCATGCCATAGATTATCTTTGGTCTCCCATGCT
>MHWZ01000017.1:15505-15614 GCA_001825475.1 Candidatus Zambryskibacteria bacterium RIFOXYD2_FULL_43_10
AACCACTGTGGCTACAAGCCAGTCAGGATTTACAGGACAGCCTGATAGATTTATAACTGGTCTTTGCAGAAACTCTCCGACACCCTTAATGCCAGCAGGATTTGGTCTT
>MHWZ01000017.1:15809-16082 GCA_001825475.1 Candidatus Zambryskibacteria bacterium RIFOXYD2_FULL_43_10
TGTTCACCTGCAGCAGCCATTATTGTCTCATGGTAATCAATACTTAGTATATCCAATACAATCTCTGAGGTTGAAGGGTGGGTTGTCTTGATGACAGACTCTGTGCATCCAGTGTCCGATGCAAAATGAAGCCAGACTACAGATGGCCTCTTTGAAACATTTTCAATTGCGTTTGCTATTTGGGGGATAAAACTTTGAGATAAACCGAGGGCTGCAGCCATCTGGCCGCAGAATTTTAAGAATCTTCTTCTATCAATATCTTTTAAAGATAAG
>MHWZ01000018.1:0-3973 GCA_001825475.1 Candidatus Zambryskibacteria bacterium RIFOXYD2_FULL_43_10
GATTTGGACCTCCATGGGTTACCCCGCTTGCTCCTAAGGCAAGTGCGTCTACCAATTTCGCCACCTCGGCAATGCGTCCAGCAGGTCTCGAACCTGCGACCTTATCCTTAAGAGGGATCTGCTCTACCAACTGAGCTATGGACGCTTATAGGAATACAGTATTTCAAAAAGGTAAAGATTAAGCAATTGTGTTAATCTATAAGAGTTTAATTGTAAAATCGGCGTGGTGGCGAAGTGGAAACGCTTTGGTCTGCAAAACCAACATGCAGGGGTTCGATTCCCCTCCACGCCTTCGCGAATTTTGTCCGCGCGAAGTGCAGTTACAAAATTCGCGAAGGCGGACTTGCCCGGGTGGCGGAATCGGTATACGCGCGAGACTTAAAATTTCGTGACCGCAAGGTCGTGTGGGTTCGAGGCCCACCCCGGGCACCGTGTTGGAAAGAAAAGCGAGATTAGTTTAGTGGCAGAACTGATGCTTCCCAAGCATCGGGCGCGAGTTCGATTCTCGCATCTCGCATTTTAACAAGTTCAGTGCGGGCTATTCTTTTTTACTTAACTCGTCCAGTCTCTGACGATTACGTTCACCATAATCGATTGTGAAATCAATACGTGGCACTACGCCGATACGAGACTTAACTCTAACGTATTTTCTAAACTCTGGAATTTTTCTGATTAAAAATTTCAGTGCCGCATTCTCACGATTTTCGGGCATAGTAGTGAAATAGATCTTGGCTTCTTTTCCAGTAGGCGAGAGTTCGACTCTGGTAATAGTTAGAAGCGAAGTATCACTCGCCGTATCTCGCGCAAACTCTGCCGCTAGACGATGAATTATTTCTTCCAGCTTTCCCTTTTTTATTTTACGCATTATTTAGTAACAAGAATCACTGCATCAAGTATATCTCCCGGAGCAACTTCTATCTTAGATTCAATCATGGCACCGAATTCAACACCTTCATTGACCGAATCCGTGGCAATCTTGGACTGTTGAAGTTCTTTGACTTTGCCGACGCCGAGTTCTGTTTCACGTCTGATAATTTTCACAATAGAGCCACGTTTAATTTGGCCCGACAGCACGCGTCCGCCTATAATCTGTCTGCCTTTGGTAATACCGAACAACTTCAGTACTTTAGAAATACCAATTATTGTTTCGATTTCCATTCTTGGTTCCCTTTCGGAGAGAAGCTCTTTAATTTTATCTGTAAGTTCATAAATGACGTTAAATACCAGAATGGTAATACCCGAACGTTCTGCTAATAGGATGACTCTTGGTTCCACTTTGGTATTAAAGCCGATGATAATCGCTCCGGTGGCGGCTATCGCCGATTTGACATCATTTTCATTTATACCGCCGATACCTGAAAGAATGACTTGCGGCGCAATTCGTTCTCTCGAAAGCTTCTTCAGTTCTCCCGTCACAGCATCCAGACTGCCGGCGGTATCGGCTTTGAGGACCATAGGTAGGAAAGAAAAATTTTTCTTAATGTCAGACTGTATTTGGATGGGGATGTCTGCTTTGCCAGATGTTGGGGCCGCGAAGGCAAGCGCCTCATCTTTCTTTAAAAATGTCTTGAATTCTTCTCCTATAGTTGGCATTTTATCCCAACCGACAATTTGGACCGGACTGGAGAAGGAAAGTTCGTCAACCAGTTTCCCTTCCGCGTCAAGAAGAAAACGTATCGGGGCAATAGTCCCGTGGGTGGCGGCTTGCCCCGCCTTGGCGGCGGCAAATAAACCTGGTCGTAATGTGCCATCCTTGATGATACCCACTGCGACAATGCCTCTCTTGGCGTCGCGTCTACTCTCTATAATTACCCCGGAACCAAGTGCGTCTCGGTCTGCCATTTTTTCTTCAAGTTCGGAAATAAGGCCAATCATTTCCAAGAATTCATCTACACCTTCGCCAGTTTTCGCCGATAATGCAACTACCGGCGTACTACCGCCGTAGCCCTCGACATAAATTTCATTTTCTGCCAGATTTTGTTTAGTGCGTAGAATATCAGCCGAAGGCTTGTCAATCTTGGTGATTACCACGAGATACGGTAGATGGCATTCTTTAATTTGTTTGAGCACCTCAAGCGTTTGAGGCTTGACTCCGTCTTCCGCGCTCACGATGAGCGCCGCAATATCGGCCACATTTGCGCAGTGAATACGAATGTTACTGAAAGCTTCATGTCCCGGGGTATCAAGAAATGTAATGTGTTTCTCCCGGCCGTCTTTGGAGGTATGGACGATCTCATAGGTGTTAATATGTTGAGTGATGCCTCCCGCCTCCGCTCCGGTCACATTGGTTTTTCTAATGTAATCAATGAGCGTCGACTTGCCGTGGTCTATGTGTCCCAAGATGGCCACCACTGGCGGACGAATATCCTTTTCAGCTTTTTGTTCTGATTTAGCCATAATTAAGTTCTAACCTTATCATAAATGTGTTGCAAAAACAGCTTATCTCTATAGAATGTCGGCATAATGAATCGATTCCATAACAAAAGAATTTTTCTTGATTACGCTTCCGCCACTCCAGTGTTGCCAGAAGTCAGGCGAGCAATGGAGAAATATTGGTCAAAAGATTTTTATAATCCTTCCGCAATATATGTGGAGGGTATGCAAATCAAAGAAGATGTTGAAAAAAATAGAACTAAAATAGCGCGACTAATAGGGGTTTCAAGCGACAACATCATTTTTACCAGCGGAGGAACGGAATCAAATACCTGGGCTATTCGGGGGCTGAAGAACTCACATATTGTTATCGATTCCATGAGTCACCCTTCCGTATTTGAAGCTGCCAAGGGCCTAAATTCCTCAACTTATAATCTCGAAAAGGAGTGGCCAATAGGAGAAAACGCCACCCTTATCTCCACTGTTACAACTGACAATAAAATTGGTCGGCGGGTACGCAAGTGGAGAAAGACTAATAACTCTCAAACACCCCTGCTTCATATAGATGCTTCACAAACTGCTCAATATTTTAAAGTCGGTTTAGAAGCTCTTTCATGCGATCTCTTGACTCTCGATGGAGCTAAGCTCTACGGACCCAAAGGCATTGGCGCACTGGTTGTAAGACGCGGATTAAAGCTTGACCTACCGCCACTCGGCACCTCACCCATACCTTTAATTGTCGGATTTGCCAAGGCACTTGAAATTGCCGTGCGAGATAGGGAAACGGAAAAAAAACGTTTAACTTCTTTAAGCGCCTCGTTCATAAATGATATTCAACACTCGTTACCCGAAGTGTACATCACTCAAAGCTCTCCTAATATTATTAATCTTTCTGTACCCGGAATTCCACCGGAACTCCTTGTGTTGGCACTAGACCGAGCCGGTGTTCTAGTCTCTGCCGGTCCTGCCTGTAACTCCAATAAACCTGAACCACCGGACACGCCAGTACGTTTCTCTTTCGGTCGTTTCACCACCACAGCAGATGTGAAGCAGGCGGTTCAAATATTTTGTCTAATTTGCAAGTCCATGGTAAAATAGTTGCGCGAGTTCGGGATAAATAGCGTCCATGCAGCCATTTAACCATTTCACCACCAAGGCCAAAGAAGCCATTCGCAAGGCCCACGAGCTGGCTATTGAGCGCGGACAAAATCACGTCAACCCCATGCATCTTTTGGCCGCTCTCTTGATACAAGAGGAGAGTATGGCTATCTCAATTTTAGATAAGATGAATATTGACACCGTTCTCTTGACTGATTCAGTGCTGGATGTAATAGAGAGTCCGGAGACCAGTCAAACTATTTCTCCATCCTATCAAATTTATCTCACTCCGGAATTGGCTCACACCATAGAGTCGTCAAGCAAGGTGGCGCAATCTCTGGGAGATGAATTTGTGTCCACCGAACATCTCTTTATTGCAGTTCTTGACGTTCCCGGTGAAGCTCGCGAACTGTTGCTTAAATTTAAAATTGACAGACAAACGGTACTGAAAGTGCTAGAAGAACTTAAGAAGACCGGCCCCATTGAACCGAAAGAAACGAAG
>MHWZ01000018.1:4011-6542 GCA_001825475.1 Candidatus Zambryskibacteria bacterium RIFOXYD2_FULL_43_10
TCAACTGGCCAAAACCAACAAACTTGATCCGGTCATCGGTCGAGACGATGAAGTCTCGCGTATTATTCAGATTCTTTCTCGGCGCACAAAAAATAATCCTATTCTGATAGGTGAAGCCGGTGTTGGTAAGACTGCTATTGCCGAAGGACTTGCTTTGCGCATGACGAGCGGCAATGTGCCCGAATCCCTAAAAGATAAAGAACTGGTTTCGCTCGATATCGGTCTTTTGATTGCCGGCACCAAGTATCGTGGCGAGTTTGAGGAGCGGCTTAAAAATATCATCAAGGAGATTGAGAAGTCGGAAGGTAAAATAATTTTATTTATTGATGAAATTCATACCATCGTTGGCGCCGGCGCCGCGGAGGGGTCAATGGATGCTTCCAATATGTTGAAACCGTCCCTCGCCCGGGGCGAACTGCGGGCCATTGGTGCGACAACTTTGCGCGAGTATCAGAAACACATTGAAAAAGACCCAGCCTTAACGCGCCGCTTTCAACCGGTTTATGTCCAGGAACCGTCTATTGATGACGCTATGACTATCTTGCGAGGTCTCAAAGAACGCTACGAACTCTATCATGGAGTGCGTATTACCGATGACGCCATCCAAGCGGCCGTGGCTCTATCTTCGCGTTACATTACCGACCGATTTTTGCCGGATAAGGCGGTCGATCTTATTGATGAAGCGGCATCGTTTTTAAAAATTTCTCTTGAAAATATGCCACCGATTCTTCAGGACGCCCAATCCAAAATTATGAAACTTGAGATAGAAAAAGAGGCGCTCAAGAAAGAAACCAAAAATCACAAGGTGAGAGACAGGTTGAAAAGTATTAATAAAGAAATTGCTGATTTGCGCGAAGATACTGGCGAGATTGAACTCAAGTGGAAAAATGAAAAAGAAACGGTTGGAGAGATAAAAGAGATTAAAAAATCTCTCGAGACCCTGCGTCTTGAAGCGGAGGCGGCGGAAGTGCATGCCGATCTTTCTCGAGCGGCGGAACTTCGTTACGGCAAGATCCCTTCTCTTGAAAGAGAACTTGATTTGAAAGCCAAACGTCTTAAAAAATTGCAAAGTTCACGCCGGATGCTTAAAGAAGAAATCACTGCGTCAGATATCGCCCTGGTAGTCAGCCGTTGGACAGGTATTCCGATCTCCAGAATGCTTGAAGAGGAAGCGGCCAAACTTGCTAGAATGGAAGAGTTTCTTAAAAAGCGTATTATTGGTCAAGCTGAAGCGGTTAGAAAAATTTCCGATACCGTTAAACGTTCGCGCGCCGGTATTTCCGACCCAAACCGTCCCATCGGTTCTTTTATCTTTCTTGGTCCGACCGGTGTCGGTAAGACCGAATTAACCAAAGCTTTGACAGAATTTATATTTGACGACGAACGAGCGTTAATCCGTGTGGATATGTCGGAGTTTATGGAGAAGCATTCCGTTTCGAAACTGATCGGCGCTCCGCCCGGATATGTTGGTTTCGAAGAAGGTTCGAGTTTCGCCGAATCTGTGCGACACAGACCGTATTCAGTAATTCTCTTTGACGAAATAGAAAAGGCTCATCCGGAGGTCTTTAATATTTTGCTGCAGATTCTTGACAACGGCCGTTTGACTGATGCCAAGGGTAGAGTTATCAATTTCAAAAATACAGTTGTGATTATGACCTCTAATGTCGGGGCTCAGTATATAGACAAGATGCAAACCATCGGTTTCAGTAACGGAGAGAGAGAAACTTATGAGAATGTTAAGGAAAAAGTACTCTCGACTCTTAAAGAACACTTTCGACCGGAATTTCTTAACCGTCTTGATGATATTATTATTTTCGACATACTCTCAAAAGAAGCGATCAAAGAAATCGTCAACATTCAAATTGACATCATCAAGAAGCGTCTCAAGGATAAGGAAATCAATCTTTCTGTCACGGAATCAGTGTCGGAACTCTTAACTAAAGAAGGATACAATCCGCAGTACGGCGCCAGACCGCTGAAACGTCTGATTCAAGAAAAAATTCTAAATCCGGTAGCATCTATGATGATCTCAAACAAAGTGCTTTCCGGAGGTATGGTCTCGGTTGATGTCAAAGATGGTCAATTCACCTTTGATATCAAGAAGAGTAAACACTCGGGTCATGTCAGTACGATTGTAACTAAAAAAGAGCCTGTTTTGAAATAATTTTTGCAAGACTGTCCAGTTTAGATTAGAATAGATTGATTGCGCGTCGGTGGCGGAGCGGTCAATCGCACCAGACTGTAAATCTGGCGGCCTTAGGCCTACGCAGGTTCAAATCCTGCCCGGCGCACCAAAACAGAACTAAGCGGGATGAATAAGAAAACCGAAGAAAATAAAATACTTGAAGGCGCTATCCGCGTAACAAGCAAAGGTGTGGGTTATTTTCCTACCCCGGACGAATCCGAAGATTATGAGATTCAACCGGAAAATCTCAATGCCGCTCTTAACCACGATAGGGTCAAAATTACACTTCTTGGCAGAACAATCTTCGAGCGTAAACAAGCTAAGGTTATTGATATAGTAGAACGGC
>MHWZ01000018.1:6555-6697 GCA_001825475.1 Candidatus Zambryskibacteria bacterium RIFOXYD2_FULL_43_10
TGTCGGCATGCTTGAGAAAGACGGCGACGTATTTTTCCTTGTGCCTGATGATAAGAGAATGTATAGAGATATTCTACTGTCTAGAGATAAAATTTTAAATGCTAAAGAAGGTGATAAACTCCAAGCAAAAATTACCGAATGG
>MHWZ01000019.1:0-161 GCA_001825475.1 Candidatus Zambryskibacteria bacterium RIFOXYD2_FULL_43_10
TGAGATCGCTTCCTCGGCGATATTCTTTTCTCCGAGAACTTCTTTCCTCGGCCTACCTTCTTTCAATTTTTCGATAACTTTGTGAATCGGCCCTTCAAGTTTTTTTCCAGCGGGACGCAAGACGAGCTGCAGGGCCGCTCCTTCTCCGTACTCGTTTATCT
>MHWZ01000019.1:183-1134 GCA_001825475.1 Candidatus Zambryskibacteria bacterium RIFOXYD2_FULL_43_10
TTCTAACGGATCGGACTCCAATTTCTGATATGTTTTTATGGGCAGAAACTGATTTTTTGCAAGCCCCAAACTCGCTCCGCGCGAAGTTCCTTCCGGGTGAAAAATATTATAATCATTTACTTTATCAATTTTGGCCTCCGGGAAGGCGCCGTGCAGTTGGGATTCCAAAAGTTGCGCAGATTTTCTCGGAAACGCAATGTAGAAAAAAATCTCCGAGCCGTCGTTGTGACAAGCAAGCTCAAGCGAGAAAGAATCTCCCTTCTTTAACCCCGAAAGTCCGACTAAAAACTTTTCCATCTGGGCGATGAAGTTCTTTCGCGCTTCAGTCGGATTTTCGGTCTCCTTTATTGATTCGGGAATGGAAACCAAAAACAGCTGAAGTCCGAGACCACCAGAGACCTTGTTGATTCTTCTGACATTAAGATAAATGTATAAAAAAGATAAAGCCGCAATGGTAAGAAACAATAAGATAATTATCAAACCCGGGTTCATCTTAATTTTCGAGCATTGAGAAGTTTTTGGTAATACTGATCGGCTAAAGTATCGTGAAATTCGTCAAGTATGTGCGGGTTATTCAGAGACTCGGCCACTTTTAACGCCGAGAGAAGATTTTTCGAGAAAGCTATCTGAACTAGGTTCTGTATGATATCTCCATGTTCTTTTTCTTTCAGATCCAAAACGGATTTTTTAGCGTCGTTGTCCGAAAGTTTCGCCGCGGGGGCAGACGCATTTGGTTTGTCGGTGACAGTTTCTTTGATAACTTCCTTCACAATCTCACGCTCTTCCTTTGTTTCTGGGCCACCTCCCGCCAGCTCGCGCTTTTTTGCCTCAAGTTGCCTCTCAAGCCATTTAATATCTTCATTTATTTGCTCCTGTGCCATACATTTATTTTAACACAAAACCCCCTCATATGAAGGGGTTTTGGGGAGTCACGAAAAAACGTGGGTATTA
>MHWZ01000019.1:1203-2676 GCA_001825475.1 Candidatus Zambryskibacteria bacterium RIFOXYD2_FULL_43_10
AAGCGAGAAGCCGCTTCCTGTCCGCCGAGACCGAAGGAGAGGCCTAGAGCTAGTGAGACTGCGATGACAATGCCGGTAAAGAGAGTTTGACTAAACGCAACGGCAATACCAAGTTGGGAAAGCGCCACCAGAATGGCAAAAATCCAAATAGCCCACTTGGCAACCACACCGACAAAGTGCGCCGAATCTATGCCCGCCGTTCGAGCTCCCGTGACAACAACGCGCCCGGTGACATCACCGATCACACCAGCCGCCAGAAGAACCAGAGCGGCAGCGAGCACTTGAGGCAAGTAGCCAAGCACCACTTCTTGAAGAAAGAGATTGACTTGCGAAAGGCCCAAGACATCCAAGGCCGCAATCAGAAACATTACGATCACAAACCATTTTACCAGACCCCCAACAAATGCTCCGGAATCAAGATCAATACCTCCGCGACGCAGAAACGAGTCGAATCCTGCTCGACGAAGCGCATCATCAACCTTCAAAGACTTGAACACCTGCCAAATTGCCCGGCCAAAAAGGGCCCCAACTAACCATCCGAGAATAAGGATGATAATAGCAATAACAAGGTTCGGGACAAATCCAACCACCCCCACCCAGAGATTCTGGAAGGAAAGGGCTAGAACTTCTGTCCATGTGTTTAATAACATATATTCTATATTTTTAGGCTCAATATCTGTGCAAATGCACTTAGCTTCTAATTATGACCACCCTAAAGAGGGTACGTAATCCATTATACACCCAATAAACAGAGTAAGTGTTGATTAGTTTAAGGGGGTGTGGATATCCTGTCTGTCGACAAGGTGGACTAGATACCCAATTTATTAAGGATTTTTTTGTGTTGGTAATCTAGAATGTCCTTAATAAGTTTGTCATAAATACTTAAACGATAGCGAAAATCAACAGTTTCAAAAGCGGCGTAACGCAACTCTTTGCCAAGAAGAGCTTCAATGGATGACATGATTGATAATAATTTTGCTTGTTTCAGGTGATCCCCCACTATGAGAAGATCGACGCGCGAATCTCGGTCGTGCAAAAAGATACCGGAAATTAAGATGAGTTTGATATTGCCGGCGCGAGAAATTTTCTTAATTATCTCTCTGTCAGTAATAGGTGTAGCGTCTATCAGAAAATTCTCGATTGCCGACAAATAGGAATAGGAAATGTCGAGCATGAACCCTTTAGTTCGTCGTTTAATTAGACCTGCTTTGGTCAGAATGCCGAGTTCTCGACGAGCTACGTGTGGCCTTTCTTTAACACGACTGGCCACTTCGGCTGGAGTAAAAGTCAATCCCGGATTGAAAATAAACAGGCGCATGATTTTGACTTTGGCTTCTCCGCCAAAAATATGAGAAACAGATTGCATTAGTCTATTCTATCCCGCTAGGCACGATCTTACTACTTAAGCGTTACCTTGCCGCCGGCTTCTTCTATCTGCTTCTTGAGCGCTTGCGCGTCTTCCTTTTTCATATC
>MHWZ01000019.1:2758-5507 GCA_001825475.1 Candidatus Zambryskibacteria bacterium RIFOXYD2_FULL_43_10
CTCCGACGCCCTCCGGGGTCGGAGCCCCGACCGCAAGCGTCGGGGCTGTTGCAGAAACATCGAATTTATTCTCGAATACTTTGACAAGTTCGTTTAGATCAAGAACGGACATGTTCTCGATTTCTTCTATAATCTTTTTGAACTTGGCGGGAACTTCTATGTTGTTTGTTTCTTTAGTCATTTTATTTTACTAATTTCATTAAGCCCAATTACTAAACGTTGAATCGGTGAATTGAGAATATTCACAAATTTTCCGCGGAGAACATCAAGGGTAGGAATCTGGGCCACCTCCGCCATTTCAGCGGCTGTCATAAAACGACCTTCGAATATGCCACCCGTGATCTTGAGACTCTCCGGCCACTTCTTATGGAAAGAGTAAATCCCCCGGGCTGGAGCAATCATGTCTTCTCCCCATGCGAGAGCCAATTCACCGCCAAGTGACGGTTCCGCGCCCTCAAACCCTTCCTCAGCGAGGGCTCGCTTTGTCAGGGTTTTCTTGGCAACCGTGTACGAAACACCTTCACCCTTGAGAGCTTGGCGCATTTGAGTTGCATTTGCGACATTCAAGCCATGAAAATTGACGAACACCAAAGATTTGGCGTTCTTAAACATCTTTTTCAGTCTTTCAACAATTTCTCCTTTTTTAGCACGAGATATAGGCATTTTATTTATAAGGCCCAAGAGATTGATCTCGGCAAGTCTCACGAATTTTCTAGTCCCTAGCACCTAGTCCCTAGAACCTTCTGCTTACTGTCTTTGACCTTATGAGAAACTACTCTACACGAATAAAAATTTAACACAAGCGCTATCTCTTTCCCACCTTGCGACGATTGATGATGAATTTGTTTGAATATTTTTTAGCTCGGCGAGATTTCTGACCCTTGCCCGTTGGTTTACCATAATAAGAAATAGCGCGTCGGCGACCGCGGCCTTGCCTGCCTTCACCCCCGCCGTGCGGATGATCTACTGGATTCATGGCTGTACCACGGACAGTCGGACGAATACCCAACCAACGGGAGCGACCCGCCTTACCGATATTTACCAAACGATTTTCGTTATTTGAAACTTCTCCGATGGTAGCCCAGGCATTAGCGGGAACCTTGCGCACTTCGCTCGAAGGCATCTTTAGATTCACATATCCGACATCTTTGGCTAAAACTTCGGCATAATTGCCGCCGGAGCGCGCAATTTTAGCGCCGCCCCTATGCTTAAGTTCAATGTTGTAAACAAAAGTACCGACTGCAATATGACTCAGAGGAAGTCGATTGCCGGGTGTGACGGGCGCTTTTTCAGAAACCATATAAGTCTCCCCCACTCGTGCATTATTATGGAGAAGCACATATCTTTTCTCTCCATCACGATAAACCACAAGTCCAATAAAACCCGAGCGATTAGGATCATATTCTATAGTTTTCACAGTAAAAGGAATATCATACTTGTCGTACAAAAAATCAACCTCTCGAAACAGGCGTTTATGGCCGCCACCCTTGTGCCGGGTGGTAATGCGACCGCGATTATTACGGCCGCGACCGCGTCTGAAACCGCTCGTCAGAGATTTCTCCGGTTCACTGGAAGTCAGCGCCTTGCGATAGTCTATACCGAGCATGTGACGACGCGAATCGGTTATGGGTTTGTAAGATTTCATACTAATTCAATTTTATCCCCCTTCTTCAAATATACGTACGCTTTTTTACCCCCGCTTTTAATTCCTTTTTTTCCTCGAACAAAAACTTGTTTTGAGGGCATGACGGCGACTCTCACTTTTACCGGTCTGACTCCATAAACTTCATGCACAGAGGCGCTGATGGACTTTTTAGTGGCGCTCGGCATGACTTCAAAGACATAGACATTGGACTTGTCGGCTCCCAGAGCGGCCTTCTCGGTGATACGAGGACGAAGTAAGACGTTATTTGGCTTTAAATTAAGACTTGCCATAAATTAGTTTTGGATTTTCGATTATCAAATATTTGTACTCAAGCAATAAGAGTGGATTTAAATTTCTTGCTTCGACCACTTCGATATTTCCTAGATTATCAAAAGCCCGTTCTGTCATTTTATTTTTTCCTGACATGGCAACGACTGTCGCATTATTTTTCTTCGAGAAAATATTTTTAAATCCTGTTATGTCAGAGAGTGACTTGAGTATCCTTACGGCAATTTTCGTCTTGGGTTCAGAAAGTGCAATCGAATCGACAAAAAGTATTTCTTTGTCTCTTAATTTTTGAGAGAGAATGGCATAAAGCGCTTTAATCCTCATTTTCTTCGAGACTTTACGATAAAAATTTTTTTCATTTCTAGGGCCACCAGTCACGCCGCCACCAACCCAAATCGGGGAACGGATGGAGCCGTGTCTGGCGCGGCCGGTGCCTTTCTGCCGCCAGGGTTTCTTGCCTCCGCCGCGTACCTCGCCTCGATCTTTAGTGTGAGCCACATTTTTACGTTTGGTTGAAAGCAACGAATCCGCCACCTGTTTAACCAGATCGGCATTCCAACGGACGCCGAAAACTCTTTCGGACAAAGTGACCGTTCCGATTTTCTTCCCTTCGATATTGTAGATTACTGATTCCATTTAGGATTTAATGCTTAGGATTTCTACTTTACTGCCTCGTCGTCCGGGTATCGCCCCTCGAATAAAGATTTCTCGAGTTTCCGGCAATATTTTTATAATTTTGAGATTTTTGACAGTCACCCGTTTACCACCCATTCGGCCAGCCATGCGCATTCCCTTAACAACTCGCCCGCCGGCGCG
>MHWZ01000019.1:5605-6607 GCA_001825475.1 Candidatus Zambryskibacteria bacterium RIFOXYD2_FULL_43_10
GGCAAGGCCTTGCAGGTCATCTGCCAGGGTCTTGCCTTGCAATTCCTTCACGAGAGTTACCGGAAAAATTTCTCCTGTCTCGGAGAAAATTTGGGTCATATTAACTTTTTCAGCAATAATCTTTTTCATTTAGATTAGCTTCACGTCGATATTGACTCCACTGGGTAGACTCAAGTTAGTGAGCGACTCGATAATCTTGGGGGTCGGATTTAGAATATCGATTAATCGCTTATGAATCCGCATCTCAAACTGTTCCCGCGCATTTTTGTAGATAAACGCAGATCGGTTAACCGTGTACTTTTTGATTTCGGTCGGTAGAGGAATTGGACCTTGTATCTTGGCGTCATAACGAAGCGCCGTGTCTATAATCTGCTTAACTGATATATCCAAGATCTTGGATTCATAAGCCCTGACTCGAATGCGCAGACGAGAAGTTGTCTCCTCCGCCTTAGCCCGCCTAGACTCGGCGAGGCTGGGAATCTTGAGTTTAGGGATCTTCTCTTTTTTAACCGACTTTTTGACAGTTGGTTTCTTTTTGACAGGTGCTTTAGGCACTTTAATTTACGCTATAACTTTTGTAACTACACCGGCCCCGACAGTTTTACCTCCTTCTCTGATAGCGAAACGTTGTTCATTCTCAAGAGCAACCGGAGCGACTAATTTCACCGTAAAGGTTGCGGTGTCGCCCGGCATAACCATTTCTACCCCTTCAGCCAGAGTCACTTCGCCCGTGACATCGGTGGTGCGAATATAGAACTGCGGTTTGTAACCGGTAAAAAACGGAGTGTGGCGACCGCCTTCTTCCTTCTTGAGAATATAAACTTCGGCAACGAAATTGGTATGAGGAGTGACCGAGCCCGGCTTGGCCAACACTTGACCGCGATGCAATTCTTCTTTCTTGACGCCACGGAGAAGAACGCCGGCATTATCTCCGGCAATACCCTCTTGGAGCGATTTATTGAACATTTCAATACCAGTAACAGTTGTTTTAGATGTATCTTT
>MHWZ01000019.1:6664-7051 GCA_001825475.1 Candidatus Zambryskibacteria bacterium RIFOXYD2_FULL_43_10
AGAAACGGCTTATCAGTTTCGCGAACCGGAATCGGGAAGTAGGTGTCAAGTGCGTCTGTCAGAGCCAGAATTTGCTTGGACCATTCGTCATCTATACCGGATGCCTCTAGGGCCTTAAGAGCCGAACCCTTAATCACCGGGGCATTGGCGCCGTCAAATTCATATTTCTTGAGAAGATCCCGGACTTCTTCTTCAACGAGGTCAATAAGCTCCTTGTCTGGAACCATATCGCATTTGTTGAGAAAAACTACGATCTTCGGCACACCAACTTGTTTGGCAAGAAGGATGTGTTCGCGAGTCTGAGGCATCACACCGTCGTTAGCGGCAACCACAAGAATAGCACCATCCATTTGAGCGGCACCGGTAATCATGTTCTTGATATAGTCC
>MHWZ01000019.1:7130-13050 GCA_001825475.1 Candidatus Zambryskibacteria bacterium RIFOXYD2_FULL_43_10
CTCGAGCTTTTTCTTCCGGAGAGTTGTCGATTTGGTCGACATTTTTGACCGTCGCCTTCTTGCCTGCACGATGAAGCACATGTAAAATTGCGGCGGTAAGAGTTGTCTTGCCGTGATCAACGTGGCCGATAGTGCCTACGTTGATGTGCGGTTTGGAACGATCAAATTCTGCTGCCATAGTATTAGTTTAATAAATTAATAAGTTTTGTAAGTTATATAAGTTTACTTTTGACGCCCTAAATCGCTTATATGGTCTATGAAGAAAATATCAAAGAGCCAACAAACATTAACGCGTAAGGGCTATCTTACACAAAAGCCCCGCAACGCGCAAGTTGCACGCACTTTAGAGAAGAGATGGCTCGGTATAAGAATCAAGGAATGAAAATTGGTAGAATAATATGTACTGTGAGAAAACGATTGAGATCCAAACGTCGCTCTTGTCCGCTGTGTAAGCCCAATAAAACAGGCCATTCTTGCCGATGGTCAGACAAAGAACTGGAATATTTACGTAGATGGGAAAAAGAGAAAACTAACTATTTAAAAGTTCTTTCTTAAGGATAGGAATATCATTCTCGACTGTATTCCAAACATTATCCAGATTTAAGTTTATGTAATCATGTATAGCCATATCTCTAAACCCAATAATCTGTTTCCATGGCAAATCTATTTTCTTCCTAGTTTCTTCAGAAAGTTTTTTCGCACTTTCTCCTATGAGCATGAGCTGTAATATTATTGTACTTTGTTTTTCTTGATTATTTTTAAATAGTTCTTTATCAATGCCCGAAACAGAATCCTCTATCTTCCTTATGGAATCAAGCATAAAGTCTATGTGAAATTTCTCACTCTTCATAAATAGTCTTTAATTCCGGTCTAATATATGGTTCTAGAAATTTATTTATGTAACCTTCTGATACTAAGTCCACATCTTTTCCAAGTTTTTTTGCTAAATCTTCTCTTAGTTGCATGTACCTATAAATACCCATCGGCCTAGACCCTAGTTCCACAAGCAAATCCACATCACTATCAGGACGAGCGTCGCCACGAGAAACAGATCCAAAAACAGAGGCCTTTTTGACGCCATATTCGCGTAAGACTGGAGATATTTTTTCTTTAACTTCACTTATTTGCATAATATTAATAATTACTGTAGCACATTTTTGATATAATTACTTTATGAGAAAAACTTTATATGCTTCTAAAAAATCAGTCTCTTACACTGGCTGGTGGAAACATGCACGCCCATTCGGAAAACGCTTAGTCAATAAAAGCGAACGCAAAGGTTTTAAAATGATAGCTTCTAAGAATCCTGAAACAGGTTGAATATAACTGCCAAGAAAAAGCCTTTTCCGTCCGATTCTAATTATATAGGTTATTTAGAACCCATGCGAGCTTCTATAATAGTGAGAGCAACGTTTTGGGGCACGATAGCGTAGTGATCAAATTCCATAGTGGAAGAACCGCGACCTTCGGTCATAGAACGCAAAGATGTAACGTAACCAAACATTTCAGAGAGAGGTACTTTTGCCCGCACCACTTTGAGCTCACCACGGTCTTCCATCGCTTCAATCTGTCCGCGTTTACCCGAGAGATTGCCGGTAATATCACCCATGAATCTCTCCGGCATCACTACTTCCACTTTCATAATAGGTTCAAGAATGACTGGTTTGGCGCGTCTTGCCGCCTCTTGAAATGCCTGCGAAGCGGCAATCTTATAAGCAATTTCCGAAGAGTCCACATCATGATACGAACCGTAATTCAGTTCGGCGGAAATATCCGTCATCTTATAACCGGCAACAATTCCCCTGTCCATCGCTTCTCTGATACCCTTCTCAACGGCTGGGATAAATTCTTGCGGGATGACTCCGCCTTTAATAGCGTCAATAAACTCAAATCCCGGCTCGCGATGAGCGTTTTTCGGCACTTTCGCCTCCGGGTCGTATTTGGGCAAGGGCTTAATTTTAATCTTGACATGTCCGTATTGACCCTTACCCCCAGTTTGTTTGATATATTTATTCTCTACTTCCGCTTCGCTCGTAATAGTTTCTTTGTACGCCACTTGCGGTTTGCCGACATTAGCTTCGACGGAAAATTCGCGCTTCATACGGTCTACGATAATTTCAAGATGAAGTTCACCCATACCCATGATGACCGTCTCACCCGTTTCCTGGTCTGATTTGATTTTGAAAGTCGGGTCTTCATCCGAGAGACGTTTGAGGGCCATGCCCATTTTTTCTTGGTCGGCTTTAGTTTTTGGCTCAATGCGCAAAGAAATAACGGGCTCTGGGAAAGTAATCCGATCGAGAATGATGGGATTGTTTTCATCACAGAAAGTGTGCGAAGTTTTTGCATTCTTTAGACCGACAGCGGCGGCTATTTCTCCAGCGAAGACTTTCTTTACTTCTTCTCTTTGATTGGCCTGTAGACGAACTATCCGACCCAGGCGCTCCTTCTCACCAGTGGTTGAATTGTATAGATAAGTACCAGACTCTACCGTACCCGAGTAAACACGAAAGAACGTTAATTGTCCAACAAACGGATCGGATTGAAGTTTAAACGCAAGCGCCGAGAAGGGTTCTGTGTCCGAAGCGTGGCGTTCTACTTCCTCCCCGGTACGAGGATCGATACCTTTAATAGCCGGGATGTCCAAAGGTGACGGCAAAAAATCCACAACTGCGTCAAGCACAAGTTGGACGCCCTTGTTCTTCAGAGCCGAACCGGCAAAAACCGGAAAAATTTTATTGGCGATAACTGCCTTGCGCAACGCTGATTTCAACGCATCGAGAGCAATGTCTTTACCTTCCAGATAATCACTGATTAGAGTATCGTCGCTTTCCGCAATTTTTTCTACCAGTTCGGCGCGGTATTTTTCCGCCTCGGCGTGAAGATCACTCGGAATATCTTTTTCAACCACCAAATTGCCCATATTACCTTCAAAGTAATATGCTTTCATTCTAAGTAGATCTATGACACCCTCGTGTTTGGCTTCTTCTCCGATGGGAATCTGCATGCGAACCGCTTTTTTAGAAAGCCGGTCAAGAATGGATTTATATGAACGTTCAAAGGAAGCTCCGATACGATCAAGTTTATTGACAAAGCAAATGCGAGGCACTTGCGCTTCCTCGGCGTAACGCCAATTAGTTTCAGACTGCGGCTCCACACCGGCCACACCGTCAAAAACAACCACCGCGCCGTCAAGTACCCGAAGAGAACGCTTTACTTCTACCGTAAAATCAATGTGACCCGGAGTATCGATAATGTTGAAACGCGTCCCCTTCCAAAAACAAGTAATGGCCGCGGCGGTGATGGTAATACCACGCTCGCGTTCCTGCTCCATCCAGTCGGTGGTGGTATCACCTTCATGTACTTCTCCTATGTCATGTTGTGCGCCGGTGTAATAAAGCACTCTCTCGGAAGTAGTGGTCTTGCCGGCATCAATGTGAGCAATGATTCCAAAGTTCCTGACTCGTTCCAACGGATAATCTCTGTTCATAATTATTTAGTTCTACCCTTCGACAAGCTCAGGGTGATTTGCTTCGCAAATCACCAGGCGAAATGAGCAAATGCTTTGTTAGCTTCCGCCATTTTATGAGTGTTCTCGCGTTTTTTAACAGCGTCGCCTTCGTTATTGGAGGCGGCGATAATTTCTTCCGCGAGCTTTACATGCATAGGTTTGCCCTTCTTGGCGCGCGCAGCGTCAATAATCCATTTCATTGAGAGAAATTGACGGCGTTCCGGACGTACTTCACGAGGAATTTGATAATTGGCTCCGCCGACACGCCTTGATCGTACTTCCATAGTCGGACCGGTATTTTTAAGCGCAGATTCGAAAATTTCCAGAGGATTTGGATTCTTGGTTTTTTCCTTGATGTCCTTGAAGGATTCATAAACAATCTTTCTGGCAGTCGCCTTCTTGCCGCGTTCCATGCAGTAATTGATAAACTTCGTCACCTTCTCAGAATCATAGGCGTAGTCGGGCTGAATTTTAGCTTTAGTTTTTATTTTTCGTCTCATTCTATCTACTATTTACTATTTACTTCTCCTTTGGTTTCTTGGCTCCATACTGACTCCTGGTCTGCTTTCTATTTTCAACACCCGTAGCATCCAACACCCCGCGCACAATTGTATAACGTAGACCAACATCCTTGACACGACCGCCTCGCAAAAGAACCACGGAGTGTTCTTGTAAGTTGTGACCGATACCGGGAATGTAGGCTGTTACTTCCATACCATTAGTCAGACGGACTCTGGCGATTTTTCTGATGGCGGAGTTCGGTTTTTTGGGAGTCTTGGTCGTAACTTTAGTAGCCACTCCTCGCTTGAAGGGGGCGTTAAAAAATACCGGACGGTTCTTGATAGTATTGAAACCGCGCGTCAAAGCAATCGCCTTGGTTTTGCGAGCAATCTTTTTCCTGTTGTGTCTAATAAGCTGATTAATTGTGGACATTGGGAAGCTGCTAGCTACTAGGTTCTAGCTGTTAGCTTTAGGGTTGAACTTTACTAAAAAGTATGATTGATTGCAAGCTAGAAGCAAGAAGCCAAAACCTAGAAGCTAATTCCAGTGATTAGGCGGAAAAGCAGGACTATGACCGGGAAGATAAATTGCCATAGGAAGAAAATAAAAAAGAGAACGAGGATTAAACCGTATCTTTCGAAAAATCCTCTGATTTGGCGCGACTTATCCGGGAAGAAAGCAAAAATCAGCTTAGAGCCGTCAAGGGGCGGTATGGGCACAAGATTGAAAATAGCGAGGAGAATATTAATGAAAACTATCAGGGATACGATTTCGATAAAAGCTGGATTAGTTTCACTTGCAATACCAACGCGCAACAATAAACCAAATAAAAGCGCCAGAAGAATATTGGAGACTGGACCGGCGGAAGCCACGATTGCCTCCGACCATCTCCCCGGCTTGAGATTGTAGGGATTATAGGGTACCGGTTTCGCCCAGCCCAAAATAATGCCGACTTTGGATACATAAAGCAAGAGAGGCACCAAAAACGAACCGACGAAATCAAGGTGTTTGAAAGGATTAAGTGTCAGACGACCTTGATACCTTGCCGTCTGGTCGCCCAGGAAACTCGCGGCATAGCCATGCGAAACTTCATGGATGACCACAGACATCACGAGAACAGCGATCTGAAAGATAAAATCTACTTGCATTTGCGCATTATATCATGTAAATTGGCTGGATTATGCCAAGAATTTGTCCTGTAAATAAAAAAGGTTCAAAGATGGGCGGAGGATACTCTAACCGCACCCGCGCAACTCAATTCAACCCCACAGGGTCTATTCGTAAATACCCGAATCTTCAAAAGAAGCGCATTTATGTGCCCGAACTTAAGAAAACGATCACTCTCATTCTCTCAACCAGAGCCATCAAGACCATCAACAAACGTGGCGCTCACAGTGTCCTCAAAAAAGCCGGGGTTATTTAAGGTTGAGATTTTTTACTGCCCAACCCCATGAGTGGCAGCTGAATTATTTTACAAGTGGTATACGTTTCCAAACCTTCTTTTCTGAAGCAACAAATCTTTCGGAATGATTATTGCCATACGATTGGCGATACAAACGGAAAGCGTCTGGATTATTGCGCTCAATAACATGCTTGCTTGCGGCAAGTTCGCTTGCACCCTTTTCAGGAGTACCTAGATATTTCTCCACTGGTTCCAAATGACCCATTCCATAAATAAACACAATTTTTTTATAACCAGCCTTTGATAGCTGCTGCAATGCTTCCGCAAGTTTTGCGTCGCGCAAACGTACCAGTTCATTCTGATCATCCTTTATCTTCATCGATTCTTCGAATGCACTTTGAGGGAGAGTTTCAGTTATTTTTGGTGTTACTCCGGCAATAGCAGCTGCACCAGCCATCAACCCAAGATTGAGAAATTTTCTTCTCGACATACTCTGTGGTTTATTA
>MHWZ01000019.1:13259-14320 GCA_001825475.1 Candidatus Zambryskibacteria bacterium RIFOXYD2_FULL_43_10
GCTGAAGTTTTGTCGTAGAATCCAAGAGCTTCTGGTGCAAATTCATTCACCACCACATCACTTTCCTGAATTGCTTGCTCAATTTCCTGCCGAAATTCCAAAAATGTCTCTGGTACGTGACTCACACCGATTGCTTGGATAATTGTATCACCAATTTTCCACTCTCTAGTTTGCCATCTCTCTCTGACTTCTTCTTTAGAATAGACACGCGTTTCAGTAATCTCTTTATCAAATTTAATTGAGTGTTCCGAAACCTTCTCAAACACGTCTTTTCCAAGACTTTCGGCTGCACTTTTAGCTACACCAATAAATTGTTCCATTATTTGAGTTTATACTTAGTCATTATGACCACTTCGACCTCTTCTCTGTTGCTTCCATGTTTGAGATAAAAAGATTCTTTGATGGCCTCAATTCCAGCAGGATTGCCGGTTTCGCGAGGCATTAATTTCATGTTAAACGGATCGGCGGGTCGACCATTAACAAGCATTTTTAGATAGGCTAACTCCTCGCTTGGATTAGAGAATGTCAGTGCTTCTGCCATCTTCATATTCTACCTTATCTCCAAAGTTTCACCATTTGTCTCAAACCTGATCGTGCCGGATTCGGCGGTACTGACAATCTTAGCACCAACATTTTCTAAAATATCGAGAACTTCTTTGTGGGGATGACCATAAGTATTATCTTTACTGGCGGAGATAACGGCATATTCAGGAGAAACTGTTTGCGCATAAGAAAGAGAAGTAGACGTGCGCGAACCATGATGACCGGCTTTCAAAACATCGGAATCCAGAAGATTTTGGTCTAAATTAAGTAGAACATTTTCTATTTTTATAGGCGAATCACCAGTCAGTAAGAAAGATTTATCTCCATAGACAAATCTCGCCACTATCGAAGCACTATTTGTTTCCCAATTAGAGACATCTTGCCCGCGAAGAGGAAAAAGTATCTGAAGTTTCGCCCCATCGCCGAAATTAATAACCATTCCCCTCTTCGCCAAAAGTCTCGGAATATTATTCTCTTCTACTCTCTTTCTCAGTTCATCATCAATAACGTTCTCTGAT
>MHWZ01000020.1:0-112 GCA_001825475.1 Candidatus Zambryskibacteria bacterium RIFOXYD2_FULL_43_10
ATGGCGCTCACGCGCGGGGTGGGTTGGGCTATTGTGTATCATGATGAGGCGTCAAAACAACTTTTAAACACTTGGGTGGACGAACATCACTTGGGACATCTTGTGGGACTCT
>MHWZ01000020.1:131-582 GCA_001825475.1 Candidatus Zambryskibacteria bacterium RIFOXYD2_FULL_43_10
TATGTGGGAACATGCGTATTTTATTGACTATACTCCCGGAGAAAAAAAGAAATACGTCGAGGCCTTTTTCGAAAATCTCAATTGGCGGAACGTGGAACAAAATTTTGCGAACGCCGTACAAAAATAATTATCGCGAAGTAAACTAAAACAACTAACCACCAAGACACGGGCGGGAGAGCAATAGAAGCAAAAGAGAGATTACCTAGATAATGCGAAACACCAAGAATCCAAGCCAGTAAAAGATACGCCATATAAGTAAACGGTAACGCCAAAATAGTACTCACGTACGCGATAACTGCGGCGATAAAGCCGACCAGCATAGTAGCAGGTATGACGAACAAGATTAGAATATTGGCGGGAAGAGAGACTAAAGAAAAATCTCCTATAGAATAAATCAGGAGGGGCAAAACTGTCATCTGGGTAGCTAGGGCGGTAGCGGTCGTCGTACGTA
>MHWZ01000020.1:609-6870 GCA_001825475.1 Candidatus Zambryskibacteria bacterium RIFOXYD2_FULL_43_10
TATTTCTCGACTATCGGAGTAACAAAGATAAGCCCGCACGTGGCGAGAAAAGAAAGTTGGAATGACGGGTCGAATACCAAAATTTTTGGATTATGAAGAAGCATCAGGAAGGCGGCGACAAGAAGTGCTCGTGGCGCTGAGAAATTTCTTCCCAATCTCTTCGCAAGAATGACGGTAAGCACCATAATCGCCGCGCGCACCACCGTGGCCTGCGCTCCCGTCATAATGACAAACAAGATAATACCAACAACAGAAAATCTGACACTTCTGAATATTATTTTCATAAATGCGGCAATGACCGTAAGGTTAAAGCCGGAAAGCACCACGATGTGTATCACACCCGCCCGGCGAAATTCTTCAAGCATATCTTTCGGCATCGCCTCTTTGCCGGAAACAATGAGACCGGAAAGAAGACCGGCGTACGGTTCTGTCAAAATTTCCTTAATCTGCTGCACAAAACTTCGTTTAATTTTAAAAAGAGCGCGCTTAATGATATTGCCATGGCCGCTGGAAAATATTTCGACCTTCGCAAAATTCAAAGTGTAATAAATATCATCTTTAGAAAGATAACTGGCGTAATCAAAAGATCGGCCACCATCTTCATTGTCTATAATCCCGGGCTCTTGGAGTTTGCCGCCCACCTCTACCTTATCTCCATACTGAACAGGGCTATATAAATCCGTATTCACCAAAACTTTTTCCCCATTGTCTGCCAACAAAATGAAACGGGTGGTGTTTTCTCTCTGTTCCGGTTCGTTTATTACCACACCAATAGAACTTGGGGTGAGTGACTCATGAAAATCTTTTATAGAGTAACGCAAAATACCAAGACCGAATGACAAAACGGCAAGAGAAAGAAATAACACTTCTTTAATTACCTTCTGTTTCCAAACTTTCTCAACCAGAAAGATTACTAAACCCAGAAAAATAATGAGAACACCTAAGATTGGGGGAATGAAAAGAAATGATGAAACAAGGATACCCGAGATGAAACCGAAAATAAAAACGAAAACACTATTTGTATTTATCTCTCGGCCCATCATAAAGGGATGGATTTAAATTATCAGCAAAAGAAGTGGCTATCTCATCTGCCCGTTCGTTTAGAGGTATTCCGGCATGCCCCGCCACATATTTCCATTCAATATTTTTACCTTCCGTTAGCTCAATGAGTTTCTGCCACAAATCTTGATTCAATACTGGTTTTCTATTTGCAGTTTTCCAACCCTTTCTTTGCCATCTATGTATCCACTCTGTAATACCTTTCATCACGTATTCGGAGTCGGTATAAATCTGAATGGGTTTATTTGAAAATTGAGAATTGAAAATTGTAAATTCAAGCGAGCGAATGCATGCAGTCAATTCCATTTTATTGTTTGTGGTATGAGGATCTGACCCGCCCATTTCGATAACCCAATCTTCGTTTACGATAACCCCTCCCCACCCTCCCGGTCCGGGATTCCCCCGCGAGGCTCCATCTGTGTAGATAGTAATCATGTTTTTATAATATCAACAATTCTTAAACGCAACTCCGGATAATTTCTGAAATAGGATTTTTCCAGATTAGCAAGTAGAGAGACATGGGTACCGGGAGTAAGAGGAAGAGAATAAGAATCCGGACTAGAGAAAAAAGAAATGGCCTTTACTTCTTTGTCTCCGCCGTTGAAAGTGACTTCCAGATGATTACCTTCTTTACCAAACTTTTTTATTGATTTTATTTCCGCTTTGGGAATTTTAAAAATTGGTTTCCTGTTCCCCATACCGAATGGCGCGAAACTGGAAACCAGATCCCAAAGATTCTCTCCGATATCGGTCAAATTTATATCGAGTAAAGAAACTTCAGCACTTGGAGGCTTAGCCTCCAAGTGCTGAAGGGCTTTAGATAATCTTTCTTCGAGAGTAGTGAGACTTTCAAGAGTAACAGAGAATCCACCAGCTCCAGTATGTCCGCCAAATTCTATAAAGGCACCATTTATAGCACTCATTAGAGCGAAAAGATCATAACCGTTATAGGAACGACAAGAACCCTTAAGGGTCCCGTCCCCGCTCCTACCCCAGACAAAAGCCGGTCTTTGATATTCTTCAACAAGCGAATTGGCAACCAGACCAAGAAGGGCCGGCCGCCATTCCGGATTGCCAATTACGATAACATCGACAATTTCGGAACGACCCGTAAGCCGAGATTTAGCTTCTTTGACGACACTCGCGACTACCCCCTTGCGTTCGTTGTTTATCTGCTCCAAATGGAGAGCCAGTCTTTCCGCTTCATTATAATCTTTCGTTCTTAAAAGTTTAAAAGCGTCTTCCGGCACACCCATACGTGAAGCGGCATTAATTCGCGGGGTGATCATAAAGGTAACGTCATCTTCCGAAACAGTATGTTGATCAAGATTCATTTTTTTGAAAAGAGCGGATAGTCCCGGTCGGGAAGACTTGCGCAAGACCGAAAGTCCGAAACGGGCTAGAATTCTATTCTCACCGAGAAGCGGCACCATATCCGAAAGAGTGGCAACAGCCACCATATCAAGAGACCACTTCTCCATGCCGTCTTTGACGCCGAAAGTTTCGCGAGCTACAACAGCTTGTACCAACTTAAACGCAACCGCCGCGCCGCAGAGTCCTTTGAAGGGGTAACCCGAATCGTCTCTGTTCTGATTGACGATGGCATAGGCGTCTGGCAAAACCGGATTCGGTTTGTGGTGGTCAGTAATAATGACATCTATACCATTCTCATTAGCAAGCGCCACTTCTTCCGTATCAGCAATACCACAATCGATAGTGATAATAAGTTTGGCGCCGCGCGTGGCGATTTCTTCTATAGCGTCCCGATTAAGACCAAAGCCCTCGTCATGCCTGTGAGGAATATAGAAGGAAACGTTTTCATATCCTATTCGCGCAAAGAAATCAGACAACACCACTGCCCCCGGCAAACCATCGCAATCGTAATCGGAAAAAACAACAATATGTTCATTGTCCCTGATCGCTCTTATCACCCTATCGCGGGCTTTCTCCATATCGGGCAGTTCCAGCGGATCGTGGAGTTTCTCGTAATCTGGATTGAGAAAGCCTTCTTGTTCTTCAGGAGTCACACCGCGCTCTTTGAGCATGGCTTCAAACAGTTCCGGAAAATATTGCATTGGACTATTCTAACATGCGTATTAAGATAGATTTATGAACAAATCGCTCAAAGCAGGTAATGGTACCGCCGAAGGTATCGCGATTCTAGCCATTCTGATTGTTATTATGTTGGTCACACTGAAAGGTACACCGAGCTCTCCAACTGGCTCGCCCCGCACTTCTGATCTTCCAAATACCACCTCCGAGAAAGGAACCATTATCGCGCCAAAATCATCTTACGAGAAAATTATCTCCTTAAGTTCCGGCAGTGCGTCATACGCTTATCAGCCGTATGAAGAATACATCACCATATATAACAGAGGAAGGGAATCTGTAGATATTACCGGCTGGAAACTAAAAAACGGTAAAGATAGGCGCGCGTATGATTTGGGCGGCGCCCTTCGATATTTTCCTGCGGATATCGCCATTATCGGCCGGGCAGCGCCTTTCATCTCGCCTAATGATTCCAGCAAATTACAAGATATAATACTTAAACCAGGGGCAACCGCCATTCTCACCACCGGCTCAATCAGCCCCCAATTACCATACAAGATCGTAAGTTTCAGAGAAAATATTTGTTCGGGTTATTTAGGAGACTTGTCTGAATACACTTTCACTCCGCCACTTACCCGTAATTGCCCCAGACCGGCAGAAGAACCGGGGGTGAGCAATCTTGATACGGAATGTCGACAAGTCATCGAGAGAATGGGCTCCTGTCATACGCCCAAATTCAATACTTTGGATAAAGATGGAGACATTTGTCACAATTGCGTGGACAATAAATTACTTTCAAGTTCTTGCGTCGCATTTGTAAAAAATCATTTCAATTACGGTTCCTGTATCGCCAATCACGCCAACGATCCAGACTTTTCTAATGACACGTGGCGAATATTTCTCGGCCAGGGATGGGAAATGTGGGCTAACAAATATGAAACTATTTCTCTCCTTGATCAATTTGATCGGCTTGTGACAGAAAAGACTTACTAAAATAAAATGGATGATCCCAATTGTATCTTTTGTAAAATAGTTAAAGCAGAAATCCCTTCATATAAAGTGTACGAGGATGAAAATTTTCTGGCCTTTCTGGATATTAACCCGCAATCTCCCGGTCATACTCAAGTCATTACAAAAAAACATTATCGATGGGTTTGGGATGTGCCCAATGCCGGGAAATACTTTGAGGTGGTCAAAAAAATCGCTAAAGCGCAACAAAAAGCGTTTGGAACAGACTTCATACTTTCAAAAATAATCGGTGACGAAGTAGAACACGCGCACATTTGGGTTTTTCCAAATTCCAAAACAGCTGGAGCCAAAATTGATTTTGAAAAGAATGCTGAAAAAATCCGAAAAGCTATCGTACTGATCGTTTAGGGCGTGGACTACAAGGGTATCTGCATTTTGTTACTCACTTAGACGTCCGACGTCTAAGTGCTCAAGATTTGGTAATCGGTGCTAATTTTTGGAGCTTGTCCCGCTCTTTTTTGCGGGGTCAAGATGATGCTTGACATATAATCTTATCAGTGTTACCCTATCAGATGGAGGTGTACCATGGATAAAATTGAGGAAATAAAAGAACTTCTGAAGAAATTAGACCAAGAGTATGATAAGGTGTGCGACCGTCTTGGGCCTGGCCGCGAACGCGGATATGAGATGGGCAAACTCCAAGCCACTTTCATGAACGATCTCCGAGCCGTG
This sequence comes from Candidatus Zambryskibacteria bacterium RIFOXYD2_FULL_43_10, assembly GCA_001825475.1. Lineage (GTDB taxonomy): Bacteria > Patescibacteriota > Minisyncoccia > Phycocordibacterales > Zambryskibacteraceae > UBA5004. Next base: position 5,419 of record MHWZ01000020.1, read on the forward strand.
GTCAATCGCTAGCGAAGTCTTTCGAATTTCCTTTCCATACTAACGCAGCTCGTCCTGGGCTGCGTTTTTTTATTTCCAAAAATTAGCACCGATTTCTTGCCCGCCTCTGACGGGTTTTTTCTTGAGTGTTGGTTTCGATCTATGTCTGATTTTTAATTTAATTCTCTGATTGTTTGCAATTTTAATCTGTTTTTACTTTTATACGTTACTTTCATGCTATAGCATTATATTAACGTATTAGGTAAATAGTAAAGAAAATTAGATTAGATCGAAATCTTCTCGCAGATGTTTGTCATTTTCTAGTTCATCAACAATTAAATACAGTAAATACTTACCGACGCCGAAATCAGTCTTAAGTAATGTTATAACATCCTCACAATTATAGGGATATACCCAAACACTATCCTGAAGACGGAGGAATCCAGCTTGTCGAAAGAGCGTTGTAATATAGTTTCTAGTATTCTTTTTCTTCTCTGGGATGTCAAAGATTATTACTCTCCATTTCTTATCCCATTTCTTAGGTTTTTCTAATTTAAAATCGGCAAATTTCCAACGGCGTAAAAGTTTTTCTCCATCAGGAGTCAAACAATATTTTTTGCCATTATAAAAAAGGAGTCCTCGCTTAACCAATTTGCTTGCTGAAGAAGTTATATATTCTCTCTGTCTATTATTTGGAATAATACCTAGCTTGCTAAGCGCTTTTATTACATTAGGAGCTACGAGACCTATACTCAAGACCCCTACGGCCGCTACTGTTTGCAAAATAGCGTATTGCAAATTTTTACGCTTGGATTTTTCTCTACTTTTATCTTCAAGTTTTCCCATACGCTACATTAATGCTATAGCATAATTATAACGTATATGTTTGTTTGTCACTACCGTTGATGATTTAGGGCTTCAATTCCGGGCAGAGTGCCTGTGGCTAAGAAGTCGAGCATGGCGCCACCACCAGTGGAAACAAAAGAGAATTTATCAAAAAGATTTAACTCATTTATAGCAGCAATAGTATCCCCTCCTCCGACAATAGACTCGTGTCCGAATTCGGAAATCATTTTCGCTAATTGCAGAGTGGCTACCTTATAACCAAGCTCGTAGAAACCCAAAGGACCATTCCATAAGACTAATTTTGCCGCCACTATCTTTGATTTTAAATTCTCCATTGTAATAGGTCCCGCATCCATAATTTTATTATTAACCACAATAGTATCTTCCGGTAAAAGAATCTTTTTCGTCTCCAACAATTTAGATAGTCCGAATTCCTCATCATCCACCAGAGAATCTCCGACATCTACGCCCTGCATTTTTAGAAAATTATTTGCTAAAGCTCCACCGACAAAAATCTCATCAGCAATATGTACAAACTTTTCTAAAAGCGGCAACTTAGTCTCAAATTTGGCTCCGCCTAGGATAAAGAGGAAGGGTCTTTTGGGATAAAAAGCGCGAGAAAGTTCT
>MHWZ01000021.1 GCA_001825475.1 Candidatus Zambryskibacteria bacterium RIFOXYD2_FULL_43_10
ATTCGGTTCCTCGGACTGGTCCTTCGCCCGTCTGGAGGAAATTCTTCGCTTTCGCTATTACCAGTGGAAGGGTAGCAACCTAGGATGGAAGCAAGGTAAAGACATCAACTTCAAGATGCAGAATAATAATGTATCCCAATTGGATGAGAATCAAGCGGTCGTTATTAAGGTAAAGAGCAGGGCAAAGATTGAAGGAATATCTATTCCTGAAATGAAGCCGGGAGACATATTAATTAAAGTTGATTACGTGGGTGTCTGCCGTACTGATATAGAGGTTTATGAGGGTACCTTAGGTTATTATCGCGATGGTGTAGCCAGCCATCCGATTGTTCCGGGTCACGAGTTTTCAGGAACGATAGTAAAAATCGGATCGAATAATAAATTTCAAGAGCGGTTCAAATTAGGCCAGCGAGTGGTCGGAGAATGTGTTCTTTCCAGAGGAAAAGATTCGGAGAGAAAAGAGGTCGGTGTGATTAATTTCAACGGAGCTTACAGTAAATTTATTGTGATGCCCGGAGATGCCATACATGGGATTCCTGATAGTGTTGATTCAAAAACAGCCGTTCTTACAGAACCCTTGGCGGTTGTTTTGCGTGCATTGAGAAGACTTGAATCTAGGTTATCATCAAGTTCAAAGATTGCGGTAATTGGCGCTGGTCAGATCGGTAATTTATGTACTCAAACATTGGTTTTTCGAGGATATAAGGTTGATTTGTTTGATAGTGATGCCAAACGGTTGAGTATTCTGCCAAACATTGCGAATAGTACGAATGCTGTGATGGGTGACTTAGATAGTTTTGATGTGATCATAGAAGCAACAGGATCAAAGGATGTTTTAGAAAGAGTGCTAAAGGAAAGTTCGGTCGATAGCACAATTTTACTCCTGGGGTTTCCTTATGGTGATATGGAATATAACTTTGAAGATATTGTGGGAAAAGAAAAAGTAATTATCGGTTCTGTCGGCGCGGAAAGCCAAGATTTCCGGAAGGCCTTAGAGCTTCTTTCTGATCTTGATATGATACCTTTTGTTCAAGTCGTTATGCCGTTACAAAATTTTGAAAAAGCATGGAAAGCTCATAAATCACTTAAGCATCTAAAGATTCTTTTGAAGCCATGAATCCTGAAATCTCCATAGTTAATTCAGTCCGAGCACAATTAGGAGAAGGACCTTTCTGGTACGATGGCGCGCTTTATTGGGTTGATATATTAGAGAAAAAAATCTATCGCCATTTTCTTCAAGGAGATAGAGTTGAAGAAATGCAATTAGACTACTATGTGTCGGCAATTGCTCCAAGAAAAAAAGGAGGTTTTATTTTGGCCATGAAAAATGGCTTCTCGTTTTTATCTGGATTCAATGGTACTGTCACTGGGATTATCGATCCTGAAGCTGACAAACCCCGTAATCGTTTTAATGATGGAAAGTGTGACCATGCTGGGAGATTTTGGGCAGGGACAATGGCTTTAGATGCATCTCCAGGTCAGGGCACACTCTATATGCTCGATACTAGTTGCCAAATCCACAAAAAATATTCTCCAGTTACTATTTCAAATGGGATTTGTTGGAGTCTTGATAATAAACAGATGTATTACATAGACACTCCTACTCAACAAATCTTAGTGTTTGACTTCGACTTACTCAACGGAGAAATAAGAAATTCAAAAGCTCTTGTTACTATCGATAAGGATGGTGGTTCTCCGGACGGAATGACTATTGATGCGAATGGATGTCTCTGGATAGCATTGTGGGGTGGTGGAGCTGTGATTTGCTATGATCCAAAAAGCAATAAATTTTTATATAAAATAGATTTACCCGTTTCTCAAGTCAGCTCCTGCGCCTTCGGAGGGGAAAATCTAGACGAACTTTATATTACAACTGCTAAAGCTGATTTACTTAAAAAGGAGCAATTAGCAGGGGCGCTTTTTAAAATAAAAACTGGTATTCAGGGGCTACCCACAAGTTCTTTTAATGGCTAAATGTAAGCTCGAGTTCGTGACTGCGAGGCCGTCCACACAGGTGGACGGTCGTTTCTTTTTAGTGATACTATGTCTTAATCTCAAATGAGCAGGAAACAACGAGTTCTAGTGGTCTTTGGCGAAGAACTTCCGGAGAAGTGGCTAAAATCGAAGCACATTATAAATATTATTGTAGCCAAGGAATCGTTGCGGCATGACATTGAGGCGATGGGTTTTAAATTTGTTTCAATCGAACCGCTTGTCGAGGCCGGGAGTGTCCATGAGGCCAGCGCTTTTGCCGAAGAATTGTCTCGCTTAACACTTCCGGATGGTTCTCGCCTTGCAGAATCGTTTACCTATAAAGGATACGAGTTGTGGTGGATATATTACACCAGTCTCTTCCTTTATTTTTGTTTGCCATGGACACAGTATAAAAAGTTGCTCGAGTATTTAAAAGATTTTGAGAGTATATATTTATACCAACCATCATACAAAAGTCTCTTCTGCTCTTATCTAGTAGCATACGGATGCGAAGCGCACATTTTGCGAGAATCTGGATTCAAAAGTCCATCCCTCCTCCCTTTTGGTATCTTTCTCCAAATTATTATTACGCTTTTGTGCTTATCCATACTAATGGTAAAAAGGTATGGCCTCATGGTATTTGTCGGCGATAAATTTGCAAAGTACAAGGACTATGATTTCAGGATGAAGTTTATCTATGAAGAGTTGCGCCAAAGAAAAATTCCTTTTGTGGAATTTATCCGCAGTCTGGAATCTTGGAAAAAGGTTTTGAGTCATGCTTTTATTGTGAGAAGACGTCCGGTTATCTATTCTGAAGCCGTAGCCTTTTTTGGACGATTCCTAAGTTTTCTTTCCGGCGGGTCTGGGCGTGCCAAACATCAATTCGGTTCGCATCTATTCATGGAAGAGCCAGTCGAGAGGCGCTTTAAATTGATGGTCGCAACTCAATATCTCCTCAATGTATATGATGATGTTTGGGCGATACGGATAATGAAGTGGATTTTACGCGCAATCGGTGTTAAGACAGCATTTATTACCGCAGCTGCGGAGCGGAATTTCCATGCTTTTTTAGGTTGTAAGTTAAATCTCATACCAACAGTCGGTATCTTGCACGGAGTTGCTTCCCGACATTACACTGTCTATGACTTCTTGCCAGACTTTAAAAACATAGGAATGATGTCCGTTGACAAATATGGTCTCTGGAGCGAATGGTGGAAAAAGTATTATCTGGAAAATAGCAAAGTGTATCTTCCGAAACAGCTCTATGTTTCAGGTCTTATGCGACCACTTGAAAGAAAAGAAAGGTCGGACCTTAATACTGATTCCAAAGGTCCGACCTTAAAGTCAGGCCCTATTAAAGTTCTTTTTGTCGCGGGACAGTTGACAGCGCCTATAGAAGCGATACCGTACTTACGGGCGCTTGTTGAGGCTAAGGGTTTGTCCGTCCATATAACATTTCGTCCCTATCGTGATGACTTTGAAAAATGGTTGAGGGGGCATTATCCAGAAACACTTGAGAAAATCGGCGAAGAAAAGATTCTTCGTGGCGACATCCACGATGCCATTGCTCAATGTGATGTTATCGTAGGGGCCTACAGTACGGCAGTTCTAGAAGGGTTGTTGCAGTTTAGAGTTCCGATTTTTTTCCGAACGAAAAAATGGGGAGATTATTATAGTCTTAAGGAATACGATGAAGAGCACTCTTTTTTCGCGGAAAATCCAGCCGAGCTTATAGCGAAGATAAAAAACGCGCGTACTGTATCTAAAGAAGACCTCAAAAAATTACAAGAGAAGTACTTCGGTGATCCATACAAGAACGGCAGCAAATGGGTTGTAGATCAACTGGAACAGGCTTTACGGTAAACTCTTTAGACCCTACTATTTATTCGCCATACAATAATATTGGTTAATAGGGAAATGAGAGAATTGGATATTTGCGCGATGATGAGGCCGAAGAGTCCTCCCCAGATACCGAGGACAATATAAAAACAGATTCTGATGGCATTTTGAATTACATTATTGACAAAGATTACTCGGGACAGTTTCTGCGAAGCTAATAATAGGCTGACATAGCGATTAGGCATAGCGACAAGAAAACTAACAGAAAGTAACTGCGAATAAAATAAGGCATCAAGATATTTTGGTATCAGATACTGAAACAAATAAGGAGCTAAAATGATATACCCAGTAGTGCAAATAGCTCCGATCAATAGACCTTGAAAAATTCTTAGGTAAAATACCTTGTTCAGTTCCTCTGAAGTTTTTGTGGAAAATTTTACAAATCCAATATCGGCCAAGCTTTTGATGAGGGATGTGGCCCTGCCAGGTATGGCCATGCTTAGAGAATATAGAGCTAACTGGGTGGCTCCCCAAAAGTGGGTTAAAATAATTTTGTCTATTTGAGAGACAACAGGACCGATCAAACTTATAAACGTTAACTCCCGGCCGTATTTCAGAGCATCATAAGCTTCTGTGGCAGGTGGTTTGAAAGTACGTAGAGTCGTAATGTAGAGGGCGATAGTGGTCACAAAGGTGACGATTGAATAAGTCACAACCAACCAGACGATATCACCGCTTATGATAATTACCGTTATCATACTGATGACATATATGCCGGTCGAAATAATGCTGAAGATATTGTTAAGGCGAAATTCTCTCTTGCCATTCAGGTAGGCGCCGTAGGTATTAAAAGCTTGAGCTAGCGGTGAAAAAATACCCATTACAAAAAGGGAAAGAGCCACAGGTGTATTGCCGTTATAAAAATAATATGTACCTAGCGCAAAGAAAGCAACAATCTGCAGGGTATTCCATTTGAGCTGATATCTAACAGATGCTCTCAAGACGCCACCATCACCTGAGGCAACGGCTTGGCCGATGGCTTGATTCATCTCACTTAATGTAAAGATACCTAATATGCCAGCCAAAGAGAGAATGTAACGATAAAGACCGTAAGTCTCTTTTGGTAAATAATTAGCAAAGACAAAAATGAGCGCAAGAGAAAGAGCACTACTTACCACTTGCCCCAAAACTTGCCAAAAATTACCTTTGGCTAGATAAACCATATCAGCTCGGGTATATTGCTCACTCCATCGCAAGGTATCGTAAGCCTTATTTCGCAAATTCCACATATATTGCTACCATGATAAGATAGTCAGAATGAATAAACAAATACTCAAGAACACCATTCTCGTCGGGCTCTTCCTGGTCCCGTTCGTTCCATTTCTTGTTTCTAGCGCTTTTTTCTTTCCTTTCATTACTACCAAAGCCTTCGCTTGGAGGATTATTGTTGAGATTGTCTTTGCCGCTTGGTTGCTTCTGGCTTTTTTGGATACTGCTTACCGTCCCAAGAAATCACTTATTCTTTATTCAATACTCGGCTTTCTAGCCATAATAGGTTTGGCAGACCTTTTTGGCGTTGCTCCTCTCAAGAGCTTTTGGTCCAATTTTGAGCGCATGGAAGGTTTTATTACTTTATTGCATTTGGGGATGTTCTTTGTAGTTGTCTCATCGGTCTTCAAAGAAATTGACTGGAAGCGATGGTGGAATGTTTCGCTAGCGGCCTCATTTGTAATGGTCTTATATTCTGTTCTGCAAATTATCGGGTTGAAAACGATCAATCAGGGTGGGGTGCGAGTGGATGGCACGCTCGGCAACGCTATCTATCTTGCGGTCTATATGCTCTTTCATATTTTTATCGCGTTTCTATTCCTGTGGCGGGAGTGGAAAAATGTTGCTTTGAGATGGGTCTATGGTTTGCTTATTCTCTCGCAAGTCTTTGTTCTATACTACACCGCCACCCGCGGAGCCATTCTCGGTCTACTTGGCGGTCTTTTAACTATAGCGGTGCTCAACATTAGGAACAAAGAAGATGATTTCGCTAGAAAGTCGAGTGTGGCCATTTTGATCGGACTCGTGGTTTTAGTTGGAGGGTTCTTCTTTATGAGAAACACAAATTTTGTACTCAATAATCCTGTTCTTTCCCGCTTTTCTTCTCTGACTTCTCTCAGTACGGAGAATCTCAAGAGACAAGGTAGATATTATGTCTGGCCTATGGCACTTCAGGGACTGAAAGAGCGTCCAATATTTGGTTGGGGGCAAGAGAATTTCACCTATGTTTTCC
>MHWZ01000022.1:0-442 GCA_001825475.1 Candidatus Zambryskibacteria bacterium RIFOXYD2_FULL_43_10
AAACCATATAATAAAAATAAAGATGCCATAAAAGGTTGCGATGTTGTGTTTGTCGCAGTACCCACTCCAACTACTCCAAAGGGATATAACTCAAGTATTATTCGAAAGGTCTTGCCTCTGGTCGGGGTTGGTAAAGTCGCGGTTTTGAAGTCAACCATATTACCGGGGCTGACTGAAAAAATTCAGGAAGAATTTCCTCGTATTATTGTTTTAAATTCTCCGGAGTTTCTAAGCGAAGCGACTGCGAGACATGATGCTTCACATCCATTCGTAAATATCGTTGGTACAACCAAGGAAACATCGGAATACAAAAAAGCGGCAAAACTTATCCACTCTATTTTGCCAAAAGCGCCGAAAAATTTCACCGTGAAGAGTATTGAGGCGGAGATTATCAAATACTCACATAATTGCAGCGGCTATACGCAGATTATATTTTTTAATT
>MHWZ01000022.1:514-2111 GCA_001825475.1 Candidatus Zambryskibacteria bacterium RIFOXYD2_FULL_43_10
TTATACCGACGAGATATGCTTCTCCTGTTCATAAAAGCGGCAGAGGGGCCGGTGGACGTTGTTTTATAAAAGATTTTGCCGCGCTTAGAGAAATATATAGAAAGATGGTGGCTGATTCCAGCGGGGTTTCTGTACTGAAAAGCATGGAAAAGAAAAATATTGAACTTCTGCGTTCAAGCGGTAAAGATGTAGAGATATTAAAAAGCGTGTATAATATCAATAAGAGTAAGTAAAATATGCCCAAAAATAGGATCATCGTAACGCTGGGTTTAATAATAGCGCTTCTGCCCATTCTTGGTTTTCCTCGTCTTTGGGAATCATTTTTCCAAGTGGTGGCAGGTCTCTCCATCATCTTGCTTTCAATTTGGACGACCATAGACAAACGTCTTTCTCTGAAAGCCAAGGCTCAAAAACGTCAAATTCATAGACGTCGAGAGGCCGAAATAGAGGCGCAAAGAGAAACTCTGAAACAACAAGCTATTCAGGAAGAAATTTCCTAGACCATGTTTTGGTTTAAGAAAATCCTCACACCAATCGTCGCGATAAGTTTTGTTGTTTTAGTTTCGTTCGTGCTGTTGCCATCACTTCTGGAATCTACTTATGTGGCGCCGGTAGTTGTGCGAGAACAATCTCAAGTAGCGACCGTCCAGACTGTTTTGATTAGTCACTTGGCGACCCCCGAACCTCTGAAAGCGATTTATATGACCGCCTGTGTGGCGGCTGAATCCGGTTGGAGAGATAATTTTCAAAAACTTATAGAAGAAACTGAACTTAACGCGGTTGTCATAGATATCAAAGACTACACAGGAGTAGTTTCAATTCCAAATGAATTTCCTAAAACCGGTACTCATCGTGGCTGCATAGTTGAGGATATGCAAGAATTTATTCGAACACTCCATCAATCTGGCATCTATGTTATCGGCCGGGTCTCAGTGTTCCAGGATCCTTCCTATACTAAACTTTTTCCAGAACTTGCGGTTAAAAAGAAAAGTGATGGGGAAGTGTGGAAAGATTACAAAGGCCTTTCTTTCATAGACGTGGGAGCGACTCCGTATTGGGATTATATCGTGGCGCTGTCCAAAGAAGCCTACGGAATCGGATTTGACGAAATTAATTACGATTACGTCCGGTATCCGTCTGATGGTAATATGCGAGATACTAAATATACTTGGATGGTTGGTACCACTACCAAACCAGAGATGCTCAAGAATTTTTTTGAATATCTCTATAACAATCTCAAGGATACGGGGGCCAAACTTTCCGTGGATCTTTTTGGCATGACTACTACTGCGGAACATGATATGAACATTGGCCAAGTACTTGAACTCGCCCTGCCATATTTTGACTATGTTTCCCCGATGGTTTACCCTTCCCATTATCCGTTCACTTGGAATGGTTTTGCCAATCCCGCTGAACATCCGTATGAAGTAGTGAAAATTGCTATGCTAAGTGCAGTCAAAAGAGAAATGGTCTGGAACCTCCTGCAAGGCCTTGCCTCAACAACACCGTCGAAAATGCGGCCATGGTTACAAGATTTTAATCTTGGCGCCACTTATGGACCCGATAAAGTACAAGCGCAAATTAAAGCAACCTACGA
>MHWZ01000022.1:2168-2351 GCA_001825475.1 Candidatus Zambryskibacteria bacterium RIFOXYD2_FULL_43_10
GCTTTTACTAGAATAGTTCGCCTTTTATTGCTTGGCCTCCTCGTAGCCTTGGCGAAGTGGGGTATAATGAGCTGAATGGATGACTCAAGCAAAGTAACGTATTTTGCCGAGACAGACGCGCGCCATGAGCGCAAGCCTTTTGGTATTAAGGCCGACGATCGCTCCAAACACATCTACGTCATC
>MHWZ01000022.1:2389-2648 GCA_001825475.1 Candidatus Zambryskibacteria bacterium RIFOXYD2_FULL_43_10
TATGGCCATTCAAGATATTCAGAACGGCAACGGTTTGGCTTTTATTGATCCTCACGGTGGTACGGCGGAGAAACTTCTTGAGTATGTGCCGGAAGAACGTATTAGGGATGTGCTCTACTTCGCTCCTTTTGATATGGAATATCCAGTGTCTTTCAATATTATGGAAGACGTTGGGGTAAACAAGCGGCATCTGGTAGTCAATGGTCTGATGTCGGTTTTTGAGAAAATCTGGGAGGATGCATGGTCAGCTCGCATGGCC
>MHWZ01000022.1:2656-8521 GCA_001825475.1 Candidatus Zambryskibacteria bacterium RIFOXYD2_FULL_43_10
GGATGCATGGTCAGCTCGCATGGCCTACATATTACAGAACACTCTTTTGGCCCTGCTTGAATATCCAGGCGCGACACTGCTTGCGGTGAATCGCATGTATACCGATAAAGAATTTCGGAATAAAGTGGTGGCGAATGTTACTGATGTTTCGGTCAAGAGCTTCTGGGTTGATGAATATGCCAAATACACGGACAAATATACTCAGGAAGCCACACCGGCTATTCAGAACAAAATCGGTCAGTTTGCTGGGAATCCGTTAATCAGAAATATTATCGGCCAACCTAAGTCCAGTTTTGACCTTCGTCAGATTATGGATGAGAAGAAAATTATGATAGTGAACCTGTCCAAGGGCAGGGTGGGAGAGGGTAACGCCCGTCTTCTAGGCTCAATGCTTATTACCAAGTTGTATCTTGCGGCCATGTCACGTTCGGACGAAAAAGCTTCTCGTCTTGCCCAACTGCCCCAGTTCTATCTTTTTGTGGACGAGTTTCAGTCGTTTGCCGATAGATCATTCGCCGATATTTTGTCGGAAGCCCGCAAATATAAGCTCAACTTGACCATGGCTCATCAATACATAGAGCAGATGGACGAGGAAGTGCGCGACGCCGTCTTTGGCAACGTTGGCACCATGATAGTCTTTCGCGTGGGGGCTTATGACGCCGATGTTTTGGAGAAGGAGTTTGCTCCCACCTTTACTGCCGAAGATTTGGTCGATCTCGGATTGCGTCAGATTTATCTTAAACTGATGATTGACTCGGTATCGTCCAAACCGTTCTCCGCCACCACTTTGCCACAGATTCAACAGCCTAGGTCGTCGTATGTTCAGGAAATAATTAACAATTCTCGCAATGTTTTTGCCAAGCCGAGAAGCGAGGTTGAGAAGCGGATTGCCGACTGGCATGAAGAGGGTAAAGTCATTTCACCCAAACCAGTTGTGCCTAAGCCCGCTCCGCCTAAACCCATTCCGCAAAAACCTTTTACTACTACCACCAAGTACGAACCGAAAGCGGAATTTAAACCACCGCAACCGATCTCTCTTAAGAAAATCAGTGAAGAAAAAGATAATCAGCGCAAGCCGGATGTTCAACGCGTCTCCGCTCTGCGAGACGCGCTTAAGATGGCCATTGGGGATCAGCCGCCGCCGAGATCTGACCTTAAATCAAATTCCCAAGGTCAGACCCTGGCTCCGAAACGAACCGGGCCTAGTCCGGAAGAACTCAAAAAAATTCTTGATGTCTCCTAAAAAGATCCTGATATTTTCCTTATCATATTTTCCTCTAGTTGGTGGAGCGGAAATTGCCATTAAAGAAATCACAGACAGAATTTCTGATTTTGAATTTGATATGATTACCATGCGTTTCGATAAGTCTCATCCGAAGTTTGAGCGCGTTGGCAACGTGAATGTTCATCGAGTTGGTGGCGGGCTGGGATACTTTAGTAAAATTCTTTTTGTCCCGCGAGCCGTCCTTTTTAGCCTGCGCCGCAAGTATGACGCCTATTGGGCCATGATGACATATATGCTTTTTCCAGTATCTATATTGAGGTTATTGGGCAAAAAAGTTCCTTATATTTTAACTCTTCAAGACGGAGACCCGTTCACTCATGTCTTTGGTCGTTTGCGGATTCTTCTATTCCGGCCGCTTCTTTCATATGGCTTTAGAAACGCAATTAAAGTTCAGACAATTTCAAATTATTTAGCCAATTGGGTGCGAGAGATGGGTTACAAAGGAAAACTAAAAGTGATCCCGAATGGAGTGAATGTAGAGAAGTTCATGTCAGTTGGTCAAAGCCGAGCTTTGACCAAAAGAGCAATTGTTCTGATTACAGTATCGCGATTAGTAGAGAAAAATGCTGTCGGAGATATTATTAACGCCTTGAAGTTTCTACCGGAAAGTGTGTCACTTAAAATTCTTGGTACTGGTCATCTGGGAAAAACTTTAAAGTTGAAAGTTAAAAGTTTAAAATTAGAAAACAGGGTGGAGTTTCTGGGTTTTGTGTCCCCACAGGAAATTCCTGTGTATTTGCATAATTCTGATATTTTTGTGAGACCGTCGCTTTCGGAGGGTATGGGAAGTTCATTTATAGAGGCAATGGCAGTAGGAGTGCCTATAATTGCAACGCAAGTAGGTGGTATTAAGGATTTTTTAATTGATGGTGAAACAGGTCTAGTATGTAATGTGCGTGATCCTGAGAGCATGGCTAAAGCAGTGTTGCGATTAGTTAAAGATCATACTCTTCGAGAAAATATTATAAAAAATGCTAAAAAAATGGTGAAAGAGAGATATGATTGGAATTTAATTGCCAAGAGGATGAAAGAAGAGATTTTTGATAAGGTATAGGAATGCGCTTGTTTATAACCACAGGACATGTACTATCTAATGTCGGCGGACCGGCACAATATGGGCCGAAGCTAAAGGAAGAGTTTGAAAATGCTGGGCACAAAGTAAGATTAATCTCTTATGATGCTGTTGAACGAATTTTACCAATTGGTCTCAGACATATATATTTTTTTCTAAAAATTTTACCGAGTATTGTTTGGGCGGATAAAGTTATAACACTAGACACCTTTTCTGTCGGTGTTCCATCTGTCTTCGCAGCCAAATTATCGGGAAGGGAAATAGCTGTGCGTATTGGTGGGGATTTCCTCTGGGAATCTTATGTCGAAAGAACTGGCAATAAAATTACCCTGAAGCAATTTAATGAACATATTCCACAGTTAAATATCAAAGAGAGACTAATTTTCTATTTCACAAAAATTTTGATTAATCTAGCCGATAGACTTGCTTTCAATACAGAATGGCAAAAAGAGATATGGCGGGAAACATACAATATATCGTATGCTAAGTCTGTTGTTGTTAGAAATTATATTCCAGAAAAACAAATCAACACTTCAACCGGTACCTATTTTCTCTGGGCTGGGCGCAGAATCAAGCTGAAGAATATTGATCTGCTTAAAGAACTATCAAAAGAATTTGAAATAGAAATCATTTCCGAATTGTCACATGCCCAATTGCAAGAAAAGATAAAGAATTGTTATGCTATCCTGTTACCATCATTTTCAGAAGTGTGCCCAAATTTTATTCTGGAAGCAATATCTTATAACAAACCTTTTATTATGACAGAGGAAACAGGTCTCAAGGAAATATATAATAAAGGAGGTATTTTCATTAATCCATTTGATAAAAAAGCTTTGGGAAAAGCCATTTTAGAGATGTTGGATGTAGAAAGATATAAGAAATATAAAACAGAACTTGAGTCTTTAAATCTGTCGCACTCTTGGCAAGAACTGGCTAAAGAATTTACATTAGTATGGCCATAAAAGTTTTAAGCATAGGTTCTGATAGAAAACTTTTTGAAGATGGAAGCGCTGTTTCAGAACGCATCACGGAATATGGCACTTTGGTGAAGGAACTCCACATCATACATATGTGTAATTTCCGTAGTGGTCTTAAGGAAAAAAAAATATCAGAAAATGTTTGGGTTTATCCAACAAACTCACTATTTAGCATACTAAGACCTCTTGATGCTATTCGCCTTGGCAAAAAAATTATATTTGATAAGAAATTTATAAGAGGAGAAGCTGTAATTACCGCACAAGATACTGAAAGTGGTTGGGCTGGAATGAAAATCAAAAATAAATGGAGGATACCACTTGAAGTTCAACTTCACACAGATCCATTTTCCCCATATTTTAGAGGGTTTCAAAATATGGTGCGTAAGTTTTTCTTGAAAAAAGTATTGCGTAATGCAGATAGTATACGAGTGGTAACTGCTGGTCTTAAATCCAAAATCTCCAAGCAATTGAAAATTGAAAATTCTAAATTGAAAATTCTTCCTATTTATGTGGATAAAAAAAAGATAGAAGAAAGCCAGGTGACCTTCAATCTCCACACTCGCTACCCGTGGCATTTCATCATTCTTGCGGTCTCGCGCCTCGCACCGGAGAAAAATCTTGGTTTGGCGATCAGAACACTCAAACCGGTGCGAGATAAATTTCCAGACACGGGGCTTGTGATAGTCGGTTCGGGTTCGGAAGAGAATTATCTGAAGTTATTGGTCAAAAGATTGAAACTCGAAGATGCCGTTGCATTTGTCGGTTGGCAGAATGATCTTACTTCTTTTTATAAAACTGCCGACGCGTTCATTCAAACATCTCTTTTTGAGGGTTATGGTTTATCACTTGTGGAAGCCGGCCTCTCTGCTCTACCTGTCATCACCACACCAGTGGGTATCGCTATAGAACTCGCACATGGTAAAGATGCTTATATTTACCCTCATGATCATCCAGAGTTATTTGTTGAAGGAATCATAGCTTTAATCGAAAACAATCAGGAACGCAAGAATTTGAAAATAAATCTTCAGAAAACTCTTGAATCAAAGCTTCTTTCTAGAGAAGATTATATGGCTAAGATAAGGGATGGTTGGGAAAGTATTGCTACAAAAGTATAAAATGAAACTTCTTATTATCACGCAGACAGTCGATAAAAATGACCCAATCCTTGGCTTTTTTCATCGTTGGATTGGGGAATTTGCAAAAAATTTTGAAAAAGTGACAGTTATTTGTCTTGAAATGGGCGAGCATCATTTGCCGAAAAATGTCAAAGTCCTATCTCTTGGCAAAGAAGCAGGAAGGTCTAAGTTTCAATATCTTTTCAAATTTTATAAGTATATTTTGCAGGAGAGAAAAAATTATGATGCGGTCTTTGTTCATATGAATCAAGAATACGTGTTGCTCGGATGGAAGTTTTGGAAATTGTGGGACAAGAAAATATTTTTGTGGAGGAATCACGCGAAAGGAAATTTGTTCACTCGTCTAGCAGTACTTCTTTCTGATAAAGTTTTTTATACTTCTCCACAATCATTTACTGCACGATTCAAAAAGGCTATTAGAATGCCAGTCGGCATTGATACAGAATTCTTCAAACCTGATCCCTCGGTTCCTAAAAAACCAAATTCAATTTTGTTCTTAGGTCGAATTGCGCCAGTAAAAAAAGTTTTTGAATTTGTAGAGTGGTTTAATAAGCTTGATGGAAAATTTACAGCCACTGTAGCAGGTTCCGCTTTGTCTTGCGATAAGGACTACGAAAGACTTGTCCAAAGCCGGGCTTCGGACAGGATAAAGTTTGTTGGTGCGGTCACGCAAGAGCAGGCGCTCAAGCTGTATCAATCACACGAGACTTACGTAAATATGACTCCCGCTGGAAGTTACGATAAGGCGATCTTCGAGGCCGCTGCTTGTGGTGCTAAACTAATTGTCCATAATCCCAATTTAAAAAATGGTTTTAGAATTGAGGATCATAGCCTCAAGGTATTAATGGACAAATTACAGAAAGAATTATGAAAATTTGCTATGTAAGTTTTGTGCTCAATAATCCCAGGGATCAAATTACTTTACGAGGTTTGAGGGGAAATGGGGTGACGGTCAAAGAAATATCCTGTACAGGAAAGGGTCTTAACAAATACTTAAAACTCATCAAAGAATTTCATACTTATGAGAAGGAATATGATCTGGTCATGGTGGGTTATGCAAGCAGTGTCTTGGTAAGCGTTATCAGACTTTTTACGCATAAAAAAATCATATATAACGCGCTTGCCACATTCTATGACAGTATGGTTGTTTCTCGGGGCAAGAGTTTTATATTATATTGGCTCATAGACACGCTAGCTTTTAATCTGGCGGATCAAATTTTTCTTGAGTGCCAAGCTCAAAAAGACCTGGTAGTTAAAATCTTTAAGATTAATCCTGATAAAATCTCCGTTCATTTTGTCGGCACCGATGACGAGCAATTTTATTTTGATCCTGCTGTTCCTAAACTAAAACAGTTTACCGCGGTGTTTCGCGGCATGTTTTTGCCAGAGGCCGGA
>MHWZ01000022.1:8585-8690 GCA_001825475.1 Candidatus Zambryskibacteria bacterium RIFOXYD2_FULL_43_10
GACGCGGGTTTCTAAAAAGTGAAATTGAAAAGATGGTGAAGAGACTTAAACCGGCCAATTTGGAATTGATTACCGAAACGTTACCTATCGAAACTTTGAGAAATA
>MHWZ01000022.1:8705-12075 GCA_001825475.1 Candidatus Zambryskibacteria bacterium RIFOXYD2_FULL_43_10
TTATTACAGAAAATGAGACTTGTTTTACTGTGTCACCGGGGGATTATAAAGCGCTGGCCAATAAAATTAGTGAATTAAGAGATGATCTTGAGAGATTAAGCAAAGTGGCCGAAAATGCCTATCAGTTGTACCAACAAGAATTTACTCCAAAAATTCTGGCTGGAAAAATTATTGAAGAATTGCACCCATTGATTAAAAAAGTATAATAAACCAACCATGGTAAAGAAAGCTTTGGTGTGCGGAGCCGGTGGTTTTATTGGCAGTCATTTGGTCAAGAAATTAAAAGAAGCAGGAGTTTGGGTTCGAGGCGTTGACCTGAAATATCCGGAATTTTCTCCGACTGCTGCTGATGAGTTCATCATTGGTGACCTACGAGACCAGGAAGTGATTAAAACAATTCTGGATCAGCCATTTGATGAGGTTTACCAACTAGCTGCTGATATGGGCGGTGCAGGCTACATCTTCACCGGGGAGCATGATGCTGATATCATGCATAATTCAGCGACTATCAATCTCAATGTTACTTTCTTTGGTCACAAGGCGGGTATCAGAAAGATTTTTTATTCTTCCTCGGCCTGCATTTATCCAGAATATAACCAGCTTGATTCGGATAACCCCAAGTGTTCGGAGGAATCTGCTTATCCAGCTGCTCCAGATAGTGAGTATGGTTGGGAAAAACTCTTTAGTGAGCGAGTGTATCTAGCTTTTAATCGAAACTATGGTCTACCGGTTCGTATAGCTCGTTTTCATAATATTTTTGGTCCTGAAGGTACGTGGCGAGGTGGGAAAGAAAAAGCGCCCGCCGCCCTGTGTCGAAAAATAGCGGAGACATCAGATGGCGATACGATAGAAATCTGGGGTGATGGTAAGCAAACACGCTCTTTTCTCTACATTGATGAATGTCTGGAAGGTGTTCGGCGACTAATGGATTCAGACTTTATTGGTCCGGTTAATATTGGTTCAGAGGAAATAGTGACAATTAATCAATTGGCTGAGATGGTTATGGAAATTGCTGGTAAGAAACTAAACATTAAACATACAGATGGTCCTTTGGGTGTACGAGGGCGAAATTCCGATAATAAACTAATCAAACAAAGACTGGGCTGGGCACCTAGTCAAAAGCTTAAAATTGGTCTAGCCGAAACATATAATTGGATTCAGAAACAAAGCCAGCCACAGTAAGATTCTTCCATGGATAGTAATAAAAATAACAATGACAAAAAAGTTGTTGGTGGCATACCCCTTTTTTCCGAAGATCGTTATTGGGGTAAGTCTCCCAAGGAAGAGCTTGAAGAAGCTATTAAGGTTATAGAAAACGAGGGGTGGGACGAATTTAAAGTGCGCTATAGAAACAAATTCGACCAAACTTTTGAAGAAAATAGGGCTGATTGGCGCTTCATCCTCCCTATTTCTAAAGATTTTTCAGTTTTGGATGCGGGGGCAGGCATGGGACGTATCAGTATTCCTTTAGCCAGAGTAGCACGACGCATAGTCTCTCTAGACCAATCATATCTACGCATGAAGTTTCTGAAACTTCGAGCGGAAAAAGAAGGTTTAAAAAATATTGAAGTCTATGTGGGAGATATTTTCGACGCATCATTTCCCGAAGAAAGCTTTGATCTTATTGTTATGAATGGGCTTTTGGAATGGGTGGGTGATACTACTCGTTTTCACAATCCGCGAGAGGCGCAGATAGAGAGTCTTCGTATCTGTAACAAGTTATTGAAAAAGGGCGGTTATCTCTATATCGGTATTGAGAATCGTTTCGCTCTATCATATTTGCAAGGTAGGGATCACAGCGGACTCTACTTTACAAGCTATATGCCGCGCTTTGTAGCTAATATTTATATGAAATTTAGAAAAGGAAGGCCATATAATACCTACACTTACACCAAAAGTGGTTATGAAAAGCTAATTAAAGAGGCCGGTTTTAACGATATCAAATTTTACCTGCCATATCCAGGATATAATCTGCCACGCATGATGATTCCGTATGAAAATTTGCATGCGTTTGTGTATGCAGTTCGCTCACTTATGCCGGCCTTTGGTGTAAAAAGAAGGGTAGCGCAGCTATTGGCACTCTGGCCTTTCACCTTTCGCTTCTATCGTTATTTCTTCTTTAGTTTTGGCATTGTGGTACGAAAATGATACCCCAAATCATACAAGTAATACGAGAACATCCTAACTGGCTTCGATCTTCTAATGCGCTTCTCTCATTTATGAAGACCAGTACCCCGGCCTCGGGAACCAGAGCCAATCAAGGTAAAATACTCCTCTTTGTCTTTGAAGAAGGAGAAGTCTGGCCAACATTGTGTGTGAAGACTACTCGTATGTATTCCACGGGAGAAATTATCAAACGTAATCACAATAATCTAAAACTTCTTGAAGAAGGCGTGCTTGGCAGTTCGTATGCCCAAATGTTTGCTAAATCACTCTATCTTTATGATGATGGGAGCGTAATCTTCTGCATTGAATCTGTATGTCCAGGAATTAGGTTCTCTGCGAGACCTTATAATAATGTTGAACTTGTTATGAGAAAATATATCGCTTGGCAATCGTATCTTGCCCAGAATACAAAAAAATTTCAGACCTTTGAAAATAACATTCGATTACCAATGATTGTTCAACATGGAGATATGACACCGGATAATGTGCTTGTTTCTGGGGAAAATATTTATCTCATCGATTATGATTATGCAGGAGCATGTACACTTCCTGGTTTTGATCTCCTTAATTTTCTGTCGAAGATGAAGTTTAGCCCCGAGACCTTACGCTCCTATTATGAACAATACTTTCCACGCTACTTCAAAAGTATTGGAGTCCATGTCAAATCTTATGAAGTTCTCCTCCCATTTTATCAGAGAGAAGAGGGTAATCGGAAAATAGGGAAACTATGATAAGAATACTTTATATATCACGGGCGAATCTCTTGTCTGGCAGAACACATGTATATAATCTTGCTAAAACGTGCGAGGCAATAAACGGGCAGAAAGATTTTAATGTGAAATTGGTTACGACTGACCATAGCAGAGGAGCAGAAGACTTTTTTAAAAAGAATGGTATTTGTCGACCATTTGACATTACCTGCTTAGGTGTAACAAACACCGTGTCTAAGCACGGTAGCGAGAATTGGTATAAGATTTGCGTTTTTCTCTTTGCAAATCTCTATCTCTCTTTGTTCCTACTCACGTATATTAGAAGATTTGATGCGGTCTATTTTCGAGATGAATCACTTTTTCCAACAGCATTATGGTCAAAAATGGTTCTGCAGAAAAAAGTTTTTTTTGAGATACATTCGGTGTTGGATAGCAGATCGAAACAACTGATGAATAGAGGTGCGGTGTGGCTCTCGGACGGTGTGATTGCAATC
>MHWZ01000022.1:12116-12629 GCA_001825475.1 Candidatus Zambryskibacteria bacterium RIFOXYD2_FULL_43_10
CATATTACTTTCTCTCTGCAGTGCCGCTGAGGAATCGTGGTTCAATCATTCAGAGGGTAAATCCGCATTTCGTAAAGAGCTCGGGCTCCCGATAAACGCGTATTTGGTAGGATATACCGGAGTGGTTGGTGCCAATCCAAACAATGACTATTATGAATTGGATGATATTGTGAAGAGTTTGTTATCTCTACCGAAAGAAACGGTTGTTATTATTGTGGGAGAGCTCAATGGTAATGGGGAATGGCTTCGCAATGTGGCTAGGGATAACGGTTTAGTAGAACGGGTCATTATCATGCCTTGGCAAGAAAGAAGTAAGATACCGAAATATCTCCAAGCATTTGATATCATTCTCATTCCCAAGAGAAAGAAAGATTTAGTGGGGGATTCTCCGGCTAAAATGTTTCCAGCGCTTGCAAGTCGTAGGCCGATCATTGGAGGACGGGCCAAGTGCATAGAAGAGGTTCTAACTGATGGAGTGGATGCAGTGATTGTAGAGCAAAATAATCCAGAGGG
>MHWZ01000022.1:12635-12993 GCA_001825475.1 Candidatus Zambryskibacteria bacterium RIFOXYD2_FULL_43_10
TAAGGCCATTCTAAAAATCTACGAGAATAATGATTTTGCCAAAAAACTTTCTGGCCAAGCATGGCTTACTAAAAACAAATATACTTGGGAAAAACGCGGGATAGCCATATCCAGATTTATAAAAAGTTGACAAATTGTAAAATAAAGGTCAAGATGTACTAAGAAAAAGTTCCTAGTTTCTTATTTTGAAAGGAGGTTCTGATGGAACCTAAAGTTCTTCTTATCTATCCACCCAACCAGCTTATGCCGAACGAGTTTCCCCGACCTGACGGGTCGCTCGGACTACTTTCTCTAGCTGGGGCGCTTGAAAGGGCGAGCATCGAGGTTGATGTGCTCGATGCGTCTGTAGGTACACTGG
>MHWZ01000022.1:13007-14094 GCA_001825475.1 Candidatus Zambryskibacteria bacterium RIFOXYD2_FULL_43_10
GACACTTTCAACAGGCGTGTCATGCAGTCGAATGGCCTCGTTCGTATCGGTATGACAACGGAGCGGATTAGCGAAGTGATTGCCCACGGCGGCTACAATGTTGTTGGAATCAATTCGAACTTTACTCCGCAAACCAAAATGGCGCTTGAAGTCGCGGAAGCGACTAGAAGTGTTTCAAAGGACATTTTGGTCATGGCGGGTGGGGTCAACGCCCGCAATCTTCCAGAGCGGTTTCTCGCGGGAGATATTGATGTCGTTTGCATGACTGAAGGCGAGAGAATCATCGTTCAACTTATCCGGGCTTGGGAGCAAGGCAGGAGCCTTGAAGAAGTGTCTGGAACAATCACTCTCAAGGACGGAATGGTTGTCAGGCGTAATCCTCAACCATGCGATGTCCTCACGGATCTTGATAGTCTTCCGTTCCCGGCGTGGCACAAGCTTCCTTGGCCACATTATGACCATGTCGGCGTCGCCTCGGCCGGGCGGAGCTTCCTCAAGGACGATGATCGCTTGGCGTCGCTCATGACTTCACTTGGTTGTCCTTTCGAATGTGACTTTTGTCATATCTCGATTGAGAAGGGGCGCCCAGAAGAAAGTGGCGGCATAGGAACGCTTCGGTTCAAGTCCGTTAGTCGTGTGATGGAAGAGGTAAGACGGCTAAGGGGGCTTGGCGTCTCGAGGGTCTTCTTTGAGGATGACAGTTTGCTTGCACGCAAGGCTCGGGTGAAGGAGATTTTTACCGGAGTAACAGGTATGGGCCTGAAGATCGCCGATGTCAATGGAGTCAACCTTGTTCACTTCCTCAAAGGAGGGCGCGGTGGCAAGCCAACCATTGATGTTGAATATCTGGAGCTTCTTCAAGGCTCTGGGTTCGACCAAATTGTCTTCCCAGTCGAATCAGCATCACAGCGGATTCTCGATAAGTACGCGACGGGCAAGCTTAACCATTCCACACTCGACGTTCTTGAGTTGGTAAGAGTGGCGACGCGGTTGGGAATCACCTGTCCCATTAATATGATGGTCGGTTTCCCCGATGAGACTGAGGAGGAAATCATCTCGTCGATTGAACTTGGTCGGCAGCTGGTTC
>MHWZ01000023.1:0-5750 GCA_001825475.1 Candidatus Zambryskibacteria bacterium RIFOXYD2_FULL_43_10
TCAAATTTTGGGATAACTTCCACCATCGAGAATGAGGTATGTCGAAGCGCCTTGGCGTTAAATGGCGAGAGGCGCACCAGACGATGCACCCCAGACTCATTCTTAAGTGTGCCGTAAACACCTTTACTATTTATTTCCAGAGTGATATTCCGATACCCGCCATGATCATTTTCGTTTTTATGAATTATTCGATAATTCCACTTTCTCTTATTAAAAAATTTCTGATACATTTCAAGAAGCATGCGGGAAAAATCCTCGGCGTCATCTCCTCCCGCGCCGGAAAAAATGGTCATCACGGCTCCGCCCGCGTCGTACTTCCCCACTCCCGTCAGTTTATTTTTCAACGCCTCGTGTTCGCGAATCATCGCCTGAGCCTTGTCTTTATCCACCCAAAATTCCGCCGAGTTCATAGCCCGCTCAATTTCTTCGATTTTCTTTTGAATCTCTTCTTTACCCATGAGCCGGAGGCGAGATTTGAACTCGCGACTTACCCCTTACGAAGGGGTTACTCTACCAACTGAGTTACTCCGGCCTTAGCGAAAAACTCAAGCTTACTTTAGCAAAAAGAGTGGAAAAATAGAAGACGGGTGCTCAAACAAAACGCTCTCTTAACATGGCGCGGAAAGTAATATTTTTTATAAAAAAGAGAATCATAAAACCCGTTAGAACAAGAATCATTTGTACCAACAAGTCAGTACCAGAAAATGCCATTATAAAATATCGATAATAATTTCCTGAAATAAACATGTTCGATATTACACTCGGCACTGAAACAAAAATTGATAAAATTACCGCGAGAGTGATAAATATCAAAGATTCGGAGATAAAAGGGTTATTTAATTTGCGCATAAAAAACTCCAGGTAGACACTGAGCATTATTCTATTTTTCATATTCATAAGCGTCATATCATTTTTAAGGCAAGATACTTGAATTGTCTTCTGGCTCGATAGAGACCGGAGCGCACAGCTGAAAGAGAAATGTGTTCCAGCGAGGCAATCTCTTCGTAACTTTTATCTTCAAAGAAATAGAGGAAGAGCAGGCGAGATAAACGTTGCGGTAAACGGACTAAAACTGACCGCACAAATGATGTTTGCTCTTTGTCAGAGAAAAATTCTACACCACCAGACACGTCTAGGTCAGAGAAATCCATCAACTTAATACGATTAGAACTCATGATTTTTTGAGAAGCGTAATCGTAACAAGTGTTAATAAGAATTTTGTAGGCCCATGATTGAAAACTGGCGCCTTGCCTTTCCGAAAATTTACGCGCGTTCTTATATATCTTGATAAAAGTATCTTGCACCGCGTCTTCCGCGATATCTCGGGAACGAAGAATATATAACCCCTTGCGTAGAAAAGCTTCTTGATAACGATCAATCAACATTCCAAACATCCAAGGATAATCCTGTGAATCTTCTAGGATTTTAGCGTCTGAAAGTTGAGAGGTGGGCTTCATGAGTAAGGGAACGGAGCCCGTAAATACGCGCTCCTGTGTTTATTATAATATTGTTCCCTTCAATTATTATAACACTTTCAAACTGCAAAAAGTTGCGCATGGACTTTATAATGATTTCTTTAACTGTTCTATAAAAGGAACAGTGTTTGCATCAACGCCGTGTAATTCTGCAATGGCTCCAGCGGTAGCACCCGCTATGGACAAAACATGGAGAAGTTGGTTTACCTTGCCCTGAGGAAGATTGAAAGCAAAGACGTCAACACCCCGCGAAGAGATTAGATCTTGAAAAACACTCATCTCGCGCGAAAGCTCAATGCCGTCTTCCTTATCCAAAAGCAGTAATACCTTTAAATTTTCTGCGAGTGGCCCCGCTGTCTCTGGAATAATTCCCTGTGCCTCATTATGCGTGAGTTCGGGAAAATAGTTGGCGAAAGCTGGAATTTTTCCCGTTTCGTTTAGCATTATCTTCCAGATATAAGAAAGGGCGTAATTACTTCTGGACGAATAAACTAAGGGAATTTTCTTTTCGAATTTTTCACCGATTTCTTTTCCGTGTTCAAGGGCTTTTTGAATATCAATAGAATCTCTCTTGGTTTCAGGAAATAAATCTTCGCGACTAATAACATAAAGAAGGGCTTTTAACATCATAAGCACGGCATTCCTGGGTTCGAAACCGAAAGGGATAAGAACATGTGGTACTGTCTTTTTGACCGCCCAATCTAAAAGAACTCCACCTGAAGTGATCGCGACTAAAGGGTACTGCTTTTCTAGCGCTTCTTTGGCGAAGCTTAATGTCTCGACTGTATTACCTGAATACGACACGGCCACATACAAGGTCTTGCCTTCACTCTTTATAGGCAAATGATAATCATCGTGAAGCCATGCCGGAAAAGTTGGATCCAAAAAGAAAAGTATTCTAGCCACTAAGCCAGAACCACCCATGCCGCCAATAATGACATTATCAAACCTGGCGATCTTCGTCCGAGATAAGCCACCTTCCAACTTTGGAATAAACGACAGTTGCGCCTTAAGTTCTGTCTCATCCATGTCTCAAGTGTAGCACCTATTTTATATCGGCAGCATTGATTCTGGAGCCAGAGGGGAGAATCGGACTCCCGACCTCTTTCTTACCATGAAAGCGTTCTGCCACTGAACTACTCTGGCACATTTGTGCTCTACTTCACCCCGCCCAGATTTTGGCGGGGCAAGCTGAGCTATCTTGGCACAAAAGTTATAATACTAAACAGTGGATATCTTTACCAATAACTTTGGTATCATATTTACCATGATTGAAGACTTTGGGAATAGGGACAACAACCAGTGGAAAAAATACGGTTATCTTATTTTCGGTATTTGCGTGTTGATAATTGCTGTCTTGTTGGTTACAAATGGTTTTAAAAAAAGTGGTATAGATAATTCTCAAAGTATAGTTACCAACATAGTGATACCGGATATAGTCAGAGCCAATCCAAAAGAAGTAGTGAAGGGATTCCCCGAGACGTTAATTCTAAACTCAAAAACTGAGATTGTCGGATCTTATTCGGCGACATATCCCGGCTCTTCAGCCGCACAATTTACAGTTGAATTCGTCTCGTCAAAAAATCCGAAGGTAAATTACGATTTCTACACTAAATGGGCTACAGATAATGGATGGCAAATCATCAATTCTTCTCAAAGTGATCTAATCTCATCCCTATATCTCAAAAAGGCAGCGGAGGCAATAAATATCACCATTCGTTCGTCTGTAAAAATCACAGGGGGATCCAGTATTGTTATAAGTTACGTAAATTTAAATAAATGAAAAACTTTCTAAAAACCGCGACGATTCTTTTAATCATTTTTTCTTGGCTTCCGAGCGTTCAAAATGCTTCAGCGTCTGTTTGTTGGGAAGACCCATCCTACTCGGGTTATAATCAACGAACAAAAATCACGATTAACCACACTAAGGTTTCCGGGAGTAGCGCTTTAGTTAATTTTCCCATACTTATTTCTTTGACTAATAATGATTTAAAAACTATTGCCAATGGAGGAAAAGTAGCCAATTCAAACGGTTACGATATAATTTTTACCGATTCGAACGGAACTACAAAATTTGACCATGAGATTGAAAAATATAATGGCAGTACGGGTCAATTTATCGGTTGGGTCAAAATTCCTAGTCTTTCTCCGAGTACGGATAAAGTGATTTATATGTATTATGGCAATTCTTCGATTTCTACTTCTCAGGAAAACAAAACTGCGGTCTGGGACAGCAATTACAAAGGAGTATGGCATATGCACAATGCTTCCAGCCCAATAAGAGATTCAACGGTTAACGGATATAATGGTGCGGCTTTCGGTACGATATCATTCAATGCCGCCGGAAAAATAAACAGCGCTACGCGTTATAATAGCACTCAGTCGCATGGCGATGATGCCCACCTTAATCTTGGCAGAAGCCTTGACATCTCAGGTCTTCCATTTACGATTTCTGCGTGGGTTAATCCCGACAACTTTAATTATTTCCATACCATATTCGCTAAACGGGATAGTTATAGTCCTAATGATATGCGATTTGATTTGATAATTGATGAAGGAATATACGCGAACCCAGGGTCGATTCTTTTGCAATCGGGTTTTAATTTTGATGGAGGGGCTGAACTCGCTTCCAACTACATCTTGCCAGCTGGCCAATGGACGTATGTGACAGTCGTACCCCAAGTTGGATCTACCAACCTTTATATTAATGGCCAGTTTCAGGAAAATATTGGTAATTTTTGGCTTGGCACTGATAATAACGCGGAAAGTTTCGTTGGCAAAACTCCGGATGGTTTGGGGCCAGATCAATACGCCGGTGATATTGACGAGCTTCGTATTTCGAGTGTGGCCCGATCCGCGGACTGGATTAAAACAGAATACAATAACCAAAGCAATCCATCCGGATTTGCAAATGTTGGTGTTGAAGAAAGCTGCGTTGCTACAGGAAATATTATGATCAGCGCAACACTTGACAGCCAGCCGTGGCCGTCGTCCGGCACGAGTGCGATAAATTATTCATTGTCTGGCCCGTCAGGAAACATCAGTAATTCTTCCGTGCCCCTTACTTATGAAGACGTAATCGCGGATGAAAGTTATACTTTAACTTACTTCAGCGGCGGCCCAGCCGGCGCGATCATAAATCCTATTTCTCCTATTTCTCCCGCATCTTCGCAATTCTTGCCAAGCGGTACGTCAATTTTATTTAATTTGAATTTTATTAGCGGGTCCAATCTATGTCCTCTCACACCGCAGTCCGGACGGACAATCGTCTCTTTCGAGCCTTATCAAGTAATCGGCTCGCCTGATTACGCGCCGCACACAACGGGTCCTTATTCATTTGGCCCTCCTTTAGCCATCGGGAAATATGATGTGACTTTAGTTTCTTACGATAGTCATACCGGTCCGGGAGGAAGCGGCAGTCAGAACCAACCGAATGAAAAATACTATCTCAAATTACTGAATCAAAGTAATAACCTTATCACGTCTACCAACTCCACCGCCGACATTCCCAATGATCAAGACTTTATAACAACAGTCGTTAATACTGGTCTGCAGATGTCCAGCAAGGTTTACAATATAGAAACATGGCACAGCGCGTACATAGACAATAGTGACTACAATAGCTTATATCCGATTTGCGCCGCATTTGATGAATCCTTTAATTATTCGCTCTCGAACTCGGGTACATCAAATGTGACAAAAACCAGCAGTGACGCTTTCACTCAAAATACCATTACTAAAACATTAACCTCGGGCACGACAGAATCCGTTACCCTGTCTCTCTCCGGTGTGCCGGCGACCGGTGTCTCGTACACTATCACCCATAACCCTGGCGATCCTGCCAACCCTTGCAACCCGGCGGACTGTCAATCTGTAATCAATTTCACAGTTACCCCAAGTACTCCCGTAGGCACCCACCCAATAACCGTTACCGGCTCTCCGCTCGACAAACAGACAAGTTTTGATTTGGTTGTCTCGGGGGATCCTCTCATTGTTTCCTGTTCGGCTTCTCCACTGACAGTACTCCTCGGCGAAACGGTCACTTTGAACGCCAATGTTTCCGGAGGCACTCCACCCTACATTTATTCTTGGAACGGAACCGATATTCCCACCAATCCTTCTCCAGATACCAATCCCTTTGGTATTAGCTACAACACTGTAGGCCAGAAGAGTGTTTCCGTGACCGTCACCGATTCCAGCTCTCCCCCATTCCAGATCGCTTGCCCGGTTATCACTGTCAGGGCAAACATTGATCCTCAATATAAAGAATTTTAG
>MHWZ01000023.1:5756-7397 GCA_001825475.1 Candidatus Zambryskibacteria bacterium RIFOXYD2_FULL_43_10
GGCCGACCGGATTTGAACCGGCAGTCTCGTCCGTGACAGGGACGCGCGATAACCAGATTACGCTACGGCCGCATATAAATGCAGTTGATACAAAGTAACAAATTTTTGTTACTTAATCAATTCGTTTAAACTGAATTAATCGAAATGTGTCGGGGGCCGGGAACGATCCGGCGACCTGTGGTTTATGATTCCACCGCTCTACCAACTGAGCTACCCCGACAACTGCGATTCAGATACTATATTACGAAATCTTGCTTTCCTCAAGAAAAAGGTGTATTATTCAGCTATAGCGGGTTGGAGGAGCAGTACCTCGACAGGCTCATAACCTGTAGGCATCCGTGCAAATCGGGTACCCGCAACACTAAGTTAAGGGTGGATCATAAATTTTCTTTTCCTCAATATTAATCGCTCGCAATTGCCACGAATTATAAATAATACCGATGAAAGCTAAGACGCTCACAATAGTGGCTGTAAATTTCCATGTCGGCCAAATATGTCGGAAAAAATAGTCTCCTAGATTGTCCCAGAGATTACTCAAAGTACCAAACCCAAAACTTTCCGCATAATTAAACAAGGCGGTGGCAATTGCGCTAACGAGCACAAGTCCCGCCAATAAGAATATTAAGCGTTCGGTTGTTTTAGTATTATTACCGCCCCCTGTTACTGGCGTGGGTTTTTTATCTTCTGTCATACTGTTGTATATCTTATTCTCCTAAAAATTCTTTGCCAGCGACAAATAAATTTTCTTCTTTACCCAAACCGGCGGTTAGTTCAATACCTAACGGCAAAACACCAACTAAACCCGAAGGAATGGAAATGGACGGCAAGCCGGCAATATTAGCCGGAACGGTAAAAATATCTGCCAGATACATTGAAAGAGGATTAGTTACCTTTTCCCCAAGTTTAAATGCCGGAGTGGGCGTGGTAGGAGTCAAAATCAGGTCAATTTGTGCAAACGACTCATTTAATTCGTCGGCAATCAGTTTCTTCATTTTCAAAGCACTACCGTAGTATTCATCATAATAGCCTGACGAAAGCACGTAGGCACCTAGAATAATTCTTCTGCGAACTTCCCGACCAAAACCTTCACCGCGAGTTTTGAAATAATCTTCGATTACATCTTTACCATCTTTGTGTAAACCATATTTTACCCCGTCAAAACGTGCCAGATTTGAAGAAGCTTCGGCCGGCATGATGATATAATATGAAGCCAAAGAATATTTTATGTGCGGAAGTTTTATATCTGTTATTCTGTATCCGAGGGATTCAAATTTTTTTATCGCTTCTTCAAAATTGTTCCGCACATTTTCATCTACCCCTTCGCTCTTGACAAACCCTCGCGGGACACCGATAGTCTTGGAAAATTTTTTGCTCTTGGAGTAAGTTTTGTCGGTTGTGGTTGTGCTATCAAGAGGGTCCTGTCCCTTCAATACGTTGTAAATTATTTCAGCATCGGTAACTGTTTTAGATAATGGACCGATCTGATCAAGCGAAGAAGCCAGGGCGACGAGACCGGAACGAGAAACTCTGCCATAAGTCGGTTTGAGGCCGACCACGCCGCAAAAGGCCGCCGGCTGGCGAATTGAACCGCCCGTGTCGGAACCAAGAGCCGCGAGGGCAAAATTGGCCGCCACGGCCGCC
>MHWZ01000023.1:7425-8640 GCA_001825475.1 Candidatus Zambryskibacteria bacterium RIFOXYD2_FULL_43_10
TTTGGTCACACCGTACGCCGAACTTTCGGTGGAACTACCCATGGCAAATTCATCCATATTAGTGCGCCCGAGAATAACGGCCCCGGCGTCTTTAAGTTTCTTGACCGCCGTACCGTCATAAGGAGCAATAAATCCTTCAAGAATTTTCGAGCCGGCGCTGGAACGCTTACCCTCCATAAGCATATTATCTTTAATTGCCACAGGAATACCGAGAAGCGGCAAATTTATGCCTGCTTTAATTTTCCTATCAGCTTCATCGGCTTGTTCCAATACATCGTTGAAAACTTCTAGGAAAGCATTGATGTCACCGTCTTTTTCTTTGATCGCATCTAATGAAGCTACCGTTAGTTCACGTGCAGAAAATTCTTTTGCTTTTAGATTTTCTCTGGCTTTTTTAATAGTTAAATTCTCTAAATTGATCATTGATTGAAAATTCTAAATTGAAAATTGAAAATTTGCTTAAAGTATTCTTTTTACCTTAATATAATTACCTTCTCTTGCCGGAGTCTGCTCTAGAATTTTCTCGGTATAAATACCGGATTCATGCGGACTAGCATCATCTCTCATAACATTTCGTATCGAATATTCTTCCTTATTGAACTTATCTAACTTATTAAACTTCTCAACTTCTTTCACTTCTCCGACATAACCGAGAATAGCGTCAAACTCGCGGGTAAGATTCTCCGCTTCACTATCCCCTATCTCAATCCGCGCCAGCTTCGCTAAATTAAGTACTTTTTCCTTGTTCATCCCGTTCATCCTAACATATTAGAAAATTCTTTTTCATTTAATATTCTTACCTCAAGTTTCTTGGCTTTATCGAATTTTTCTCCTGGATCTCTACCATAAATGACGTAGTCAGTATTTTTAGAAACTGATTCATGCACTTTTCCGCCTAGCTCGCGAATTTTTTCTTTCGCTTCTTCTCGCGACATACCCTCAAGCGTGCCAGTAAGCACAAAACTTTTCCCCATAAGTGCCCCCCTGTCCGAAGCTCGGCTTTGGACAGGGAGAATGTGAATTTGTTTCAAAAGCCGCGCAAAAAGTTTTTTGTTTTCTTTATCGGCAAACCAATCGATTATAGAACGCGCCACTACAGGACCGACTCCATCCAACTTTTCCAACTCTTCCCGGCTCGCAGATGCAAATCCTTCGGTAGTATTGAAATATAGCGCCAGATCGCGCGCAGTCTCTTCTCCGACCTGCGGTATTGAA
>MHWZ01000023.1:8651-9044 GCA_001825475.1 Candidatus Zambryskibacteria bacterium RIFOXYD2_FULL_43_10
GTTTGATAATTCGCGGACCAAGACCGTCAATATCAAACACTTTTCTAGACGCGAAATGTTCAAGTTTGCGCCTCTGCTGTTCATATGAATTCTTGGCTACACAGCGATAAGCCGCCTGACCGGGGATACGTTCAATCCGTCCGTCGCCTCCGCAAAGAGGAAAATGGGTCGGAAACCGAAATATCTTTTCCTTGCCGGTTCTCATCTCTGCCATTACCTTGACCACTTCCGGGATAACGTCTCCGGCCTTTTGTATCACTACGGTATCTCCCATCCTGATATCCTTGCGTCTTATTTCATCCTCATTATGAAGCGTGGCTCGCGAAACAGTGGAACCCGCCACCACGACCGGTTTCAACACTGCCACTGGCGTCAGAACACCGGTACGACCAA
>MHWZ01000024.1:0-424 GCA_001825475.1 Candidatus Zambryskibacteria bacterium RIFOXYD2_FULL_43_10
CTTCGTTCCAGTAGCCATAGCGGACGTACAGGTTGTCGTTCGCCGGGTTACGGAAATGTGCGAAGTGCCTTCCAAACCACTGCCAGCAAAAAGGTGTCCATACCTAGTCAACTAGCTGCATCGTATTCCGCATCATAATGCGACAGCACTCCACACCAAGTATTTTCATTTTTTATGAAGTTCTGCATAAGCCCTCCGTTCTTGACCTTGGTCTTGAACGCTCTCAGCTTATGGATACTGGATTCGGTCGCTGGAAACCGTGATCGCCAGCAGATTAACCTACTACCATTTAGCATTTTATCAAAAAACGGGCCCCGTCGCTCACGCGAACGGGGCCCAAGGGCCAGATTCCAAGGATCCAGAAGATCCGAGATTCCCAGTCTAGAGTACTAACTTGCGACGGAAGCAGCGGGGTTATGACGAT
>MHWZ01000024.1:532-6195 GCA_001825475.1 Candidatus Zambryskibacteria bacterium RIFOXYD2_FULL_43_10
TGCCTTCGTACCAGCAGCCATAGCGGACGCACAGGCTGCCGTCCGCCGGGTCACGGAAGATGTCGTCCCAGAAGTAGATGTAGATGGTGTTGCCATCTGCATCCCTCTTCCACGACTCCGGCCACAACTTGGGGTGCTCCTCGAAGTAGTCCAGCACCTTCGCGCTGATGTTGCCACCGCGAACCTCGAGTTCCTTACGGAGTTCGTGGCCGACGATATAATGGTCACCCTGCTGACCCGCCGACAGGAAGAGTTCGATCTTCTTGCCATCGAGGTAGAGGTCGTCGCCACGACGCTCGAGCTTCACGATGCCGGACTTGGCCGGACTGACCCGCTCCGCGCCACTGAACGGCAACTTGCAGAGTTGCGAAAGATCAATCATACCCTCGAGAGTTTGGACGGTGACATTCTTCAGCCACAGTTTGAACTCCTCGAAACGCTTCCGACCATACTCTCCACCCACCTGTTGCATAAGTTCTGTGAGCGGCCCCTGTAATTCAGAGACATCTACTTTTTTCATAACAACTCCTTTCGTTGTGCCAGCGGACCACCGATATGGTAGTCATAGCCAGAAATCCCCAGTCATTTCGAGGAACTTTTGGCTATGACCAATCGCAAGTCTTATCAAAGAACTCTGCGCACTATTGTACACCCATTTAAATTATTTGTCAATAGCAAAAAGTGCCTATGTTAAGCCGTTATTTTAGATACCAGATCATTTATAAAGACTCTTTCCTGCTTGCCGCTGTCACGATCGCGAATGGTCACAGTGTCATCTTTGAGAGTATCGAAGTCTATGGTGATGCAGTGGGGTGTGCCAATTTCATCTTGTCTTCTATAACGCTTGCCGATATTACCGTTATCGTCAAAGACTACAGCTCCTAGCTGCTTGCTTCTAGTTTCTAGCTTTAGATTCTCATACACTTCTCGAGCCTTCGAGACTAATTCCGGTTTATTTTTCAAAAGTGGAAAAACGGCGGCGCGAACAGGAGCAATATTTTTATTTAGTTTCAGATAAGTTCTTGGTTCCCCACCTAATTCATCTTCCGTATAGGCAGACAGAAGAACAGCCAACACCGTCCGATCCACACCCAAAGAAGGTTCCACGACATGTGGAACAAATCTTTTTCTGGCCTCTTCATCAAAATAATCTAGATTGTGATTTTTCAGATCAAAATCGGTGCGATATGCCAGACCCCACAATTCACCTCTTCCAAATGGGTAGTCGAATTGAAAATCGATGGTTCGCCTAGAATAATGAGCTCTGTCATCTTGTGATACTTCCAGCTCATGAACCTTTTCTATGCCAACTTCTTTTGCGAAACTATTCATTATTTCTCTCCAGTTTTCAAAATGTTTCTTCCATTCTTCTTCTTTGGTGAAATACTCTACTTCCATTTGTTCAAATTCCCTTGAGCGAAAAACGAAATCCCGCGGAGAAATTTCGTTTCTAAACGCCTTGCCAATTTGACCCACTCCGAAAGGAAGTTTGGGATGATGAGCATCAACTAAATTTTTAAAATCCGCGAAAATACCCTGCGCAGTTTCCGGACGTAGGTGAGAAGTTATCGCCTCATCCCCTGTCCCAACCTGAATTTTAAAAATTTCATTGCCAAAATTAGACACATGACCAGATGATTCCAAGACTTTGGGATTACTTATAATCGAAGTGTCTGTGATAAACATGTCATCACGATCAAATATAAATCTCTGCTTCCATAAACATTTGATGTTCTCTTTTAAAATTGAACCGTAATGACCATAATTCCAGAAACCAGAGAAACCGCCATAAATTTCAGAGCTCGGATAGACAAATCCACGTCGTTTACAAAGCGAAACTATTTTCTCCATTATCCCCAGTTCTTTGTTCATTATGGTTGTTTGGGCTTCACCACGATATCATCTCCTTGGATAAAAGCCGGGTCACTTACGAGACGAGTGGTTAAAGAAGAACCGTTGATGTTCACGATCTCTCCGGTCACCGTGTCTCGGCCCGAGAAAACAATACCGGTAACCAAACTCGGCGCCGTACCAATTTGACTAAGAGACGGGGCCAGAGATATTTGGAAAGCCAATTCTCTTGAAGCGGAAGAGAAGCCGGTATCGGAAGCCAGCGCGCCCAGATTCCAAGTGACAAGATTGGATGCCGGATCGTAAGAAATGTCTTCACTCGTGAAGCTCGAGGCTCCCAGCCAACTGACACCCTGGCCTAAACTGGCGGTCACTTTCGCATCCGTCAAATCGCCTCGAGTATTACCAACACTAAAGACAATGGAATAAGTGGTGCTTTCGCCCACCATCGGCGGGAGAGGGCCGCTATTAGCAAAGGGACCCAACGATCGAAGTACTTTGGAAGAAAAATTGACCTGCGACGATATCCTTACTGTACGAGTATCTCTGGCTAGGATTGTTCCCTGTCCGACAGTATTAACCGGCACCCCCGTCATCAAAAAATTAAGCGTAATGTCATTATTGGCGCCTCGCGATAAAGACAAGCCCGGCAGTGAAGAGAAATCTAGAGTAACTTGACCGCTCTCCCCTGGGGCAAGTTCGGGTAGACCGGAGCTATTTTTCAAACTCCAAACAACTTTTGAATCTCCGGAATCATAGAGACCGCCGCCCCCGACTCGAACAGAGAGTTTGTCCAGAGCCGCGCCCAAGAGAGCGGCCTCTAAACGAGGATTGAGTAATTTGTCCGGAAGATTATTTGTAAATCTAATAGACACGCGGGTCGTGCGAGCGGCCGGAGCCACGTAAGTTGAGACATTCTCTCCGTTGAATAAGACGTCTAATCCGATGGATGGTCTATCTATCACAATCGTATCCAAGAGAGAAATGATGACTATCTTTAAATTATTATCCGCATTGAGAAAGTCCGAAACACCCGCATAAAACCGGAAGGTTCTCTCCTCCTTATCTTCGCCCACAAGTTGCCCGCGAATAGAAATTGTCTTCTTGCTTCCGGGGATTAAATCTCCCAAGGCCCAAAGATTATCTTCACTCGCCGGCTTTTGAGACGAGTCAATAACACTGTATCCGTGCGGATACTCTGTTTTTAAAACAACGTTTTTGAGCGTCTCGGTGGCATTCAAGACCACAGAAACCTTGGTGGTAAAAGGTTCTCCGGACACAATAGATTGGGGATTCTCCACAGTGAGCAGAATCGGAGAATTGCCTATGACAACCTCGAAGACTTTGTCTTTGTAAAAAGTGGCATTCGAACCCTTCACTTTATATTCAACAGAAAGTTTTATCTCTTTAATTTCTCCGGAAGGACCAAGGAGGACTACGCGCGCGTTACGAATAGTCTCGGTGCCGGCGCCTATCACTCCCAGAGTGTCTTTGGTATAGGTCAATGATTCAACGGTATTGTCAGGATTGCGGCTGCCTTGCGGATATTGTATCGAAAGATTGACAAATTCAAGATCGGCGTTATTTCTATTTGAGATGGTAATACCAAGCCCAAGTGTGTCCCCGGCCGGTATAGAAGTCGGACCAAGCACGCTGATATCAACATTCTTGGAAGAAACGAAATTCGCGCCGCCGACAAAAATAAAGCCGCTAATGCCGATGGCCGCGGCAAAAAACAAGAGAGCCAGAACAAAAATTTTTTTCATAAAAAGACCGACCTTAGGAGGCACGCGTTCATGTTTAAGCATTTCGTCGAGCTCCGGGGTCTGCCATTTCGATTCAATCTCGGGCGATTCTAATTCCCTAACCGGACTGCGTTTGTCCAGTGGATCTCGGTAACGTGTTCGCGAATAAAGCCTGTCGTTGAGACCTTCAATTTTGCTCTTACCCTTTTCATTCATAAAGTTACTTAATTATAACATTTCTTTTGTGATATGTTCTCTAATCCTATAAGTATCCCCATGCTTCAAAAGCCCAAGATATGAAGCTTGTGATTCTTGAGATGGGTTCGTGGATAATTTTTTTAACATTCTTCTCTTAGTAGTAGTTCTCAAGACTCGGTGATTAGGAAAATGCACCCAACCAAGAAAATCAATGCCTGAAGCAAAAGTTTTGATAAAAACTTTATCTGGATGAAGCGAGAGTTTCAACTTATCGTTTAAATAACATACGATATATCGTATGTTACCCAACAAGGCAGTTTTATTGGAGGAAAGAATTACGAAATCATCGGCATATCTTATGTAGTATTTTATTTTAAGTTTATGTTTTATATATTGGTCAAATTCGTTCATATAGACATTGGCTAAAAGTTGCGAAGTAAGATTGCCGAGAGGTAGACTCTTACCATATCTTGTAGAATGAAAACTTGTGATTATTTGGTCCAATAACCAATCGATCTCTGCATTATTGGTGTATTTTGTAACGATATATCGTAGCGAATTATGATCTATGGAAGCAAAGAACTTTTTAATATCACACTTGAGTACCCAACATGTTCTAATATTATTCCGGCTTACTTTCTGAAAGTACTTGTGGAATTGGTTTATCGCCTTATGAGTTCCTTTGTTTAGACGGCAAGAATAGGAACTATGAATAAATCTTTTATCAAAGTACGGATATAAAACTTTATAGACCGCGTGATGAAGTAGTCTATCTCGAACTGTTGCCTTGTGTATATTTCTTGGCTTGGGATCAGAAATGTTGAAGGCGTAATAACCGTCATGACGATAGGTTTTATTTTTTAAGTCTAAGTGTAAATCAAGAATATTATCCATTAATCTTAACTGGAACTCCTGAACATCTTTCTTGTTACGTTTTCCTCTTACAAACTCCTTCCACGCTTCGAGCAAATTTTCAAGCGAAATGATATCATCGTATTTATGAGAGAACCCCTTAAAAGCCCCCCCCCCACGAGTTTTACCCGGAGTTTTGGAAAAGATTAAGAGTGCTTACCTTCTCTGGCATAAGATTCATATCATTCTACCCCAAGTTAATCGTTACACGTTGGGTAATAGAATAGATAAGTTGTTCATAGAGATAATAGAATATATTGTGACAGCTTTCTTCCTATCTAAGAAAGAGAAGGTACCTTATGTGCGTCTGGCTATTCGTAAATTAGACACTCTAAAGGTTATGCTACTTGTATTATGGGAGACAAGGTCAATTGAAAATAAAAACTACATAGTTTTATCAATACCTCTCGACGAAAGTGGTAAGATGCTCGGCGGTTGGTACAATCAACTAGAAAAACAAAACTCTCCGACGAAAGCCGGAGAGAAATGAAGAGAGTTGCGGAGGCCCGCGAACCACCAGTTGTCATCCCAATCGTTGTCGTTCTCGTTGACGTTCACGTTACGCTCGCCGTTCCAATGGTCAAACGTGGCGAATTGCATGACAAGCCATCTGTGTCACCGCCCTTTGAATATTCTCGGGGTTGTATTTCATGTTGCATCATAATGCACCAGCTTATCATACCAAGTATCTTCATTTTTTATTGAAGTGTCTGCATACACCACCCTATCCCAAACCTTGATCGTGGACATTCTCGATGTATGGATACTGGGTTCAGCGGCGAAAAATCAAAAACGATGATCGCCCGCACTTGCCTACTACCATTCTAAATATTAAATCAAATTCAATAAATTGAAAACCAGCCGAGCGCGCAGAACACGCTCGGCTGGAAGAACAAAAGTCAAGTGGTCTAAGTGCTAGAGCCAAGTGACCAGAGTTCAGAGTGCTACTTGCGGAGG
>MHWZ01000024.1:6228-8197 GCA_001825475.1 Candidatus Zambryskibacteria bacterium RIFOXYD2_FULL_43_10
AACCAATGGCCAAACGTGGCGAAGCACCAGTTGCCCTTGGCGTCTTTCCAATGAGTACCGTGAGGCTTCTCATCAGCGAAGGCGGGATCGGCTTCATTCACGGCGGCGACGGAGATCGGATCGGCAGGCTTGAGGCCGCGCGACTCGAACTCCTTTTCGAGGTTGTCATCGGAGATGAAACCGTTGCGGTTCGAGAGGTCGGGTTTGAAGAACACGACCTCGACCTCGTCGCCCTCGCCTTTCGGCATCGCATCCACGACCTTGCGGTCCGTGTACTGCGCGCGACCAGTGGCTTCGATCGCCTCTTGCTGAGAGCGACTGCGATTCACTTTAGCCTTGCGAACGATGAGGTTCGAGACCACTTCAGCGCGCTGCCGAAAGGGCGTGAACATCATCATTCCGAGATTCTCGACACCGAGAACCTGTTGAGCGATGTCCGAGGTGATCTCGGAACGATGCTTGCGCATCGCATCGCGGAGTTTGTTGACGGCGTTTTCGATTTGGCCGTCGGTCATTTCGGCCGCAGTCATGATCTGTGTCATGGTGTCATCCTTTCTTGTTTAAGAACACCCTTGGTTTCCGCCAAGTCAGTAGCAGGCAATCCTGCTTATTGTCTCCTATAACTATACACCCAAATAAGTTCTATGTCAAGTGACTATTGTGCAACCCGTCATTTATAGCCTTGATTAAAGATTTTTTGCCCAAAGCCATATCTGATTCTTTGAGATATCCCAGATGGAAAAGGATTTTGGAGACCAGATTGGTTTCAAACATTTCGTCGTAGAGCTCGGGAGACAAGATGCTTTTCTCTACGGCGTCAAAAAGTTCTGGATTGGGTGCTTCGCCCTGAACCAGTTTTTCAATCAGAGCCAAGGGCCTTGCAATAACCGGCACTGCGGGAATGTTTCTAATCAATTCTGCTGAAGTCAATCGCCAATAGTCCTTACCCTTCACAAACGAAATAGACGAAAGCGAGAACGGTTCAATACTTCCTCGAAGTTTGGAGATTTCCTTACGCACCCCGATAGCCGCGGCGCGCACTAGACCGAGGTTGCGGGTCATAATAGTGTAGATTCTATCAGCTTCTCGCACCGGTCTTTCGGAGAGTATTATCCCCCGCATGGTATATATGTGATAAGACACGTCAAAATTCTATATTAGTAGTTTTTTTGATTTCCTCAACATGCTTAACGAACAGTTCTTTGAGATTATCTGGCACTTCATAATTCATCTTATCGCCTGGCTTCAACCGTTTTTCTTTACGGATATCCTGGATAGCATGTATCGCATCGCGCACCCTCCCCTCTTCGATAAGTTCATCTGTAAGATTAATGTCCAACTCAATTTCAGACTCAAGATTTGCATCTATGGTGATAGACTTTACATTTAATTCGTCACGAATCAACTCCAGAAATTCTTCTCCTAATTTTTTGTTCCTTATTTTTAATTCACCCAACGGTTGACGAACTTTGATATTGGCCCTTGAGCGAGCTTCCAAGGCGAGAGACGCCAAACGCCGAGTTTCCTCCATATCTTTTAGAATTTTTTTGTCAGAGGATTTAAACAATGCAAACAAGGATTTTTTAACTGCCGGCCAACCGCATAGGTGCACGCTTTCCGGATCAGCTTCACTCTTTAACTTCTGATAAATATCTTCCGCGATAAAGGGCATGAGTGGAGCAATAATTTGAGTCAAATTTAGTAATATTTCTCGTAATTTAGGTAAAGCCTCGGGCCTAGTTCGCGAACGACGCAGATACCAGGTGGACAGATCATCTATAAAATCTGCTATGGGACGACTCGCTTTATCAAGTTCATATTTGTCCAGACCCTCCGTCATATTCGCAATCAATTGAGTCAGACGAGCATCAATCCAACGATCTAAAATATTTTTAGTCGCAGTATTTTTGATATCTTGCCTCGCCGCATATAATTCGTAAAAACTAACAATATTTTCCAGTCGGGTGAG
>MHWZ01000025.1 GCA_001825475.1 Candidatus Zambryskibacteria bacterium RIFOXYD2_FULL_43_10
AGTATTATAATATTTGGAATAAGCAGTAAGTACTCTCTGCATATAAGTGGCTATACCGCCTTCTTCCAATTCTTTAATAAGCAGATGGAAGTGGTTTGGCATTATGCAGAAACAAACTAATTCTACGGTCCGTTTCTTTATTATTGCTTTTTCATCTACGTTGGTCAAAGCTCGGCTTTGACCAAAATACTCCACGAACTCTTTTACTGCTCGACCAATGTGCAAAATCTTTACTGGAGCTTGAAAATAAAGAATCAGAAATATAAATCTGGCATAATCGCCAAAATCATGAAATATCACCTGTTTTGAGACCGCCCGATTAAAAATATGGTAGTACTCGCCCGGAGCGATCCTTAAAATTCTCATGCTTTTATTATGTGGTCAAAGCCGAGCTTTGACCAGTGAATAACCCTCTTCGACCCAAGGAGCAGAAGAGGGCTCTCTCGTTTGTCGAGAAAAAATAACTCTCGCTCGCTGTCCAAAGCCGAGCTTTGGACAGCTTATTACAGCAAGTTTGAGTTCGCTAAGGTGAGAAAGATATCTTTTATACTTTTATCCATACCCTTCATCTGCTTCACTTGTATTCTTAAGTCATGGTGTTGAGGATTTATACCAAACATCTTGTCCATTCGTAAGAAGTTTTCCACATCTTTTTCTAAACTATATTTAAAAGTTATTTTTCGATCCATAATTTAATTATTAAACTTCGTCATTGCGGCAGCGAGGCCTTGTTCCACGATTGTCTCGACCGCGCCCAGTGCTTTTTTGAAAACTTTTTTTAAAATTTCCATTTCTGATTTTTTAAATCGACCAAGAATATGCTTCTCCACATCCGCCTTTCTTCCTATACCAACACGGATACGAATAAATTCCTTGGTCTTAAGCGCCCTGATGATAGATTCCACACCCTTGTGCCCGCCCGAGCCCCTGTTATAAGAGATTTTCATGGTTCCGAGCGGCAAATCAAGGTCATCATAAATTACAATCAAACTCTTGGCAGCCTTTTTTGACCTAATTACCTTGGCGACGGCAATGCCAGACTTATTCATGAAAGTATCGGGCATCACCACTCTGATGCCCTCAATTTTTGAAGCGACAAATTCTGCGGCCATCCGTCCCGTGTTGTGTCGAGTGCGCGCATATTCTTCTCCGGGATTGCCCAAACCCACGATGATATACATCTTGCTATTGTGTCAAATCAAATTAGATAATACAATCTTAGCAAATTATGACTGCAAAGTTTTGGAAAGAATTAGTGAAGCTGGTTTTTTTCTCCCTTTTGATAGTAGTGCCGTTCCGTCTCTACATAGCCCAACCCTTCATCGTGGAAGGCGCGTCAATGGATCCGACATTTGAAACTGGAGACTATCTCATTGTTGACGAACTCACTTACCACTTCAAAACACCGGAGCGCGGTTCTGTTTTAATTTTCAAATACCCCAAAGATCCAAAAAAGTCTTTTATTAAACGTATTATCGGTTTACCTGGCGAGAAAGTTTCAATCCTGAACGGACAAATTACTATCATAAACACGGAATATTCGGAGGGCTTCACACTTAATGAACCGTACGTTAAGTTGAATAAGAAGGATAGCGCGGATTATATTGTCGGCGCAAGAGAATATTTCGTCTTAGGAGATAATCGTCTGGCCAGCGCCGACTCGCGCATCTGGGGCCCGGTACCGGAAGCAAACATTATCGGCCGGCCGATTATCAGTTTTTTTCCTCCGGCATTCTTCCCGGGCGATAATTCTAATGAATAAACAGTTAGACAAATTTGACAGGGCTCTTGTCGTCGCCACTTATTTTGGTTTTCTTCCCATCACGGCGCCCAAAGTTACCAAACGCGATATTGAACTAACGAAAGATTGCGGAAACCATCCGCATTACGACGCGGCAGACAAGGCCTCCGTTGTGCGAACATATTTGGAAGAGAATTTCGCGTCCAGGCCGCATCCTTTTGCCCTAGCTTATGAAAAACATGCATCGAGAAAAAAATTTGGCAATTATGCTTTGCATTTCATTGGCTCGTCTTCCGGCATAGCAGAAGCCACCCTTATCCGGACAACACTCTCCATCCTTTCGGAAGAAGGGTTTAAAAATTTAAGCGTGGATATAAATTGTATCGGTGATCGAGAATCCATAAACACGTATGAACGAGAGCTTACAAGCTACATACGCAAGTTTGGCGCAAATATGTCGGAAGAGTGGAAACAACGGACGAAAGAAGACGTTTTCAACCTCTTCAAACTTGAGACGCCGGAAGCTCTTCGTCTCGCCGAAACAGCTCCTTCTTCGATAAACTCTCTCTCTTTGCCAAGTCGGATTTATTTCAAAGAAGTGTTGGAGTACATTGAGGCTTTAGGCATAGGTTTCCGTCTCACGCCCATGCTCGTGGGAGAAAAAAATCACGCTTCTCATACCATTTTTGCCGTCAGAAACAGCGAAAATGAACGCATGAATACTCTGGCCATCGGTTATCGTTACTCACGTCTGTCACGTTTCTTCGGATTGAGAAAAGAAATCCCTATGGCGGGGGTGAGTATTTTTTCTACCCCATTAGGCGCTACTATCAAAAAACGTGTGTACAAGATATTACCGAAACCGAAATTTTATTTGGTTCAAATGGGTCGAGAAGCTAAAATTAAGACCCTGACCCTCATAGAATTGTTACGCAACCACCGGATACCATTGCATCACTTCATCGGCAAAGACAAAATTACTGTACAACTTTCAAACGCCGAAAATTTGCGCGTACCCTATCTTATAATCATTGGCCAAAAGGAAGCGCTCGACGATACCGCGACCATCCGAAATACAATCACGCGAGCGCAAGATACGATCAAAATAGTAGATCTGCCGCACTATCTCAAAAACATTACGCTCTAGCCCTCGATTTGAGATACTTAAGCATGGTTCCGGCGTCGCTTATCTTAAATGGATCGGTGGGACAATTATTTCTAAGTTCCGGTTTAAAAAATCCCGGCTCGATAAACATTTTTTTAATTTCACCGTCTTCAACGTACATACTGTAGCGCCAGGAACGTTTGCCGAAACCGAGATTATCTTTCTTGACGAGCATTCCCATTTTCTCGGTAAACAAACCCGAGCCATCGGGCAAGAGCTTCACATTTTTGATTCCCTG
Source organism: Candidatus Zambryskibacteria bacterium RIFOXYD2_FULL_43_10 (assembly GCA_001825475.1). GTDB lineage: Bacteria > Patescibacteriota > Minisyncoccia > Phycocordibacterales > Zambryskibacteraceae > UBA5004. The sequence continues at coordinate 3,145 of MHWZ01000025.1, forward strand.
CGCCTTGCTCCACTGAAACATAACGAACGCATCATTGACAGACAAACAAATAATTTCGTCAATACCGAGTTTTTTGAATTTACCATATGCTTTCTCATATCCTGGAAGATGAGTTGATGAGCAGGTGGGTGTAAACGCGCCGGGAAGCGCAAATAAAACAATTTTCTTACCGTCAAAGATTTCGTCACTTGTGACATCCCGCCAACGATATGGATTCGGACCCTTGACTTTGGCATCTCTGACGCGAGTCTTAAAAACAATTTGGGGTACACTCTTAGGAATTTTCATCTCGCTTTTTTGGTTTTTTTATTGGTAACTCTTGGTCTTCAAGTTTATTTTCTATCTCTGGTGGAACTGAATGAACAACCATAGCGGCTTCTCTATACGCTATTGGATCTTTCTTTTTCAAGGCTATCATTTTCTCTTGATCACCTTCAAGCGACGCTATCCGTGATTCCAAGTAATTGCCAATATCTACCTCTAAACCCGCTTCAGTTATTCCTTGATTCTCTACAACTTTTTTAGCAACCGTATCCCTGCTAAGTAGTGGATGACTTTCAATTAACTGCATGGCAACTTTAAAATCTTCTGGTTGATTTGAATTCGGCTTAAGTTTCAGATCTTCTATTGACATATGTTATATTTCTGTTATTCTAATAATAGAAAGTACTAGTTTATTGTAGCACAAACAAAGAAAAGAGGTGTAAAGATGTCACTACCAATAGTTTTACTGTCGGGTGAACTAAGCTCGGCGATTTACCAAGATGTCGGCAGAGATATATTACGAATTAACAATGAGATGTTTTTATCGCGATATAACCTCGTCATGAAAAGTCACGGTGGGGATATAGTTTCGGCACTTAACTTTGTCGATTGGGTACAAAGTCTAGGTGTAAAATTTTCTGTAAAAATTTACGAAGCGCAATCAGCAGCGGCTTTCGTGGCATTCTCGCTCGCTGATGAAATCGAACTTCATTCATTTGCAGAGATTGGCTTTCACTTAGGTGAAATACCTGTAAGCATAAATGACATCATGCCAAACGGACAACTCCCTCAAACAATGAGAGAAAATTTATCAAGATATACCAACGCAATGAGTAACTTGATGAAAAAGCTCGGAATTGACATGGACAAGTTTTTAATGGCAGAGCTTTGTGGCTCCGGCTGGCTTCGCCTCTCTGCCAAGGAGTGCCTCAAGCGAGGTATGGTCCAAAGACTGTTCTAGTCTCAACTTCCGCTCCCGTGAGACGCTCGGCTTACCCGAGCGTCTCCTTTTTTATCTACCGCCACGGAGGCAACGCTTCCGTATGTTCGCCTCCGTATGCTAACTGCGATGTTTGCTCCCATTACAACACCGTGTTAAAGTAGCAACCGCAATGCAGACCATGGTCAACATAGAGGTGGTAAAGGGGGCAAACGAGAATAATTTGAGCGCGCTTCGCCGCTTTACCAAACGTGTCCAATCGTCCGGAGTTCTGCCGCAGGTTCGTTCGAAACGCTATGCTCAACATCTTCCTTCCCGCAATGTTAGACGCGTCAAATATCTCAACTACATCAAGAAGAAAGAAGCTGTTGCCGAGCTGATTAAGTTGGGTAAATTAAGTGAGATAAGCAAATTTACTCGCCGACGCTAAGAAGTGAGCCGAAAATCGCAATATTTAATACCTTTCACTCGTCTGAAGAATCTTGTCTTAGGACGCGGTTTTGAACTTTCTTTGGTATTTATTGATAATAAGCTTTCGCGTCATCTTAATTTAATTTATCGGAGAAAAAATTCACCCGCCAATGTTTTGAGTTTCCTCTTATCTAGAAAAACCGGTGAAATTTTTATTGATCTCGTCACAATTAAAAAAGAAACAAAAAAATTTAACATGTCGTTTGAGACACTTGTCACTTATCTGTTTATCCACGGCCTGCTACATTTGAAAGGAATGAGACACGGAGATACAATGGAGCAGACAGAAAAAAAATTATTATTAAATGGCACATCCAATCGTAGTCGGTATTGACATAGGCACATCCCTAACCAAGGTAATCATCGCCGAGGAGCTCGTTGAACATGGGCACCTAGTGCCTAAAATTATCGGCACCGGCTCAAACGAAACCAAAGGTGTGATCCGCGGTTACATTGCCGACTCGGCCGAGGCGGCAAAAAGCATTGAAGTGGCCGTCCGTCGAGCCGAAAAGATGGCTGGTCTTAAAGTTAAACGCGCTTACGTTTCCTTCGGCGGGATTGGTCTTGGCAGCGTAACGGCTAACGGTTCAGTGGTGATATCTCGAGCAGATCGCGAGATC
>MHWZ01000026.1:0-118 GCA_001825475.1 Candidatus Zambryskibacteria bacterium RIFOXYD2_FULL_43_10
CTGATCGAAAGTTTCCTCGCGCATGGCGAGCCACTTTTAGCAGGTGGCCTCGCACATTCTGGCGGTGATAGCGATAATAGCGTCCTTCGTCAACCGTTTCGCCGACAGGCATCCTACA
>MHWZ01000026.1:402-5019 GCA_001825475.1 Candidatus Zambryskibacteria bacterium RIFOXYD2_FULL_43_10
CCCGGGAAAAATATGAAAGCTTCGGCCGAGAAAGATAATAAAACTTTGCGCACAAAAAAATAATACGAAGCGAATGATTTGGTGATGTATTTGTTTGTAATCTGCCCTTCAGGAAGCTTGATTAAAAGACCGAGTGAATTACCGCCCGCTTCAAATGCGCCCCGGTTGGCCGCCTCCATAATGCCCGGCCCGCCACCGGAAAAGACGGAATAACCGAGTTTTTCAACTATATGTGAAGCGAGTTTACGGGCATCCGCGTAATGAGGATTATCCTCCCTAAATTGGTTCGCGCCGAAAAAAGTGACTGACTTAGAATAATCCGCGAGGAAGTCAAACCCCTCCGTAAATTCCCTTGAAATTTCCGCCACTCGTTTTAGGGCGAGTTTCTGCATTTCTACCCGGCTTAGGGTCAAAATATTATCAGTTGATTCTTTCATAAGATTATCATATCATATAGCGAGTACGCCTATAAAGTATTAAGAAAAAAATATTAAAAAAATATGAAAAATTTGAATAAAAATCAATGGGTCGCTGTGTTTGTCAGTCTGGCTTTCTTAACGTATCTTTTATTTACTGATCCTATTGTGAATCTCTTTAATCCTTCCGATGATAATTTAAATACCGCAACGTTAGAGACCGGTGTGGAGACGCAGGACCTGGTGGTGGGAGATGGCTCCTTGGCCCTACCCGGTGATACTTTAACCGTGCATTATGTTGGTACTCTCTCGGATGGCAAGGTTTTTGACAGTTCTCTTGATAGGAACACTCCGTTTAGTTTTACTCTTGGGGTTGGCCAAGTTATTCGCGGTTGGGATGAAGGGTTTTCCGGCATGCAAGTCGGAGGTAAGCGGCTTATCATTGTTGCTCCGGACTATGGTTACGGTGAACAAGGGGTGGGTACGATTCCGCCCAATTCAACTCTCATCTTTGAAGTTGAACTCTTAGATGTTGAGAAACCTTCATCACGCTAATCTTCTGGTCGGGACTCCGGAGGAAGCAGAGTTCTATTTACGCTCGCTTTGCGGCGGCTTGGATATCGAGCTTTCCAACAATCCAGATTTTTTTATTCTCAAAGCGGAGACTTTTGGTATTGATGAGGCTCGAGAATTAAGAGTGTGGTCCACGCGTAAGGCTGTTACTTCCAGTAAAATTTTTCTCATTTTGCCGGCGCGCCTGACACTGGAAGCGCAAAACGCGTTGCTTAAGACATTTGAAGAGCCGTTTTCCAATACCTATTTTTTTCTATCTGTGAGAGAAGAGAGTCTTATCACGCCGACTCTATGTTCCCGAATGCAGACAGTCCGTGTATCTGAAAACAGTATTTTCACATCCGCGGTGGCAGAAAGATTTCTGTCTCTATCTCTCAAGGACAGACTCATTTTTGCGAAGGAATTTGCCGATGAAGAAAAAAATCTGATGGTCTTTCTTGACGATCTTCTGCTTTTACTAAGAAAAAGAAGCGAAATGCGCAAGTCCGTGGAGAAAATTTATGCTATTAGACGTTCAATCGGGAACTCCGTTATCGCGTCTCGTCTAGTTATTGAACACTTGTCATTAGTGTTACAATAATTTCATGGCGTACGATTTCAGCGAATTCAAGGATGCGAATGCCATGGTGCTTGGTTGGTTAAGGAAAGAATATTCCAGTATTCGCACTAATCAAGTCACCTCCGGTATCTTAGATGCTGTCTCTGTCGAAGCTTATGGGTCTCGGATGCCCATCAATCAAGTGGCTTCTATCCTTGGATCTGGTCCGAGGTCTCTAATCATTACTCCCTGGGATAGCAACGTCGCTCCCAATATAGACAGAGCCATTAGAGAGTCAAATCTAGGATTGTCTGTCTCACTTGATGCGCAAGGAGTGCGTGTTTTCTTTCCCGAATTAACCAGTGAGCGTAGAACTCTCTTAACAAAGTTGGTAAAAGAAAAGTTTGAAGAAGCGCGTGTTAAAGTGCGCGCAGAACGCGAGAAAAGTTTGGAAACTCTCGATCGGTCGGAGAAAGAAGGTGTTCTTAGTAAAGACGACAAATTTAGACTCAAAAATGAGCTCCAGAAACTGGTTGATGACATTAATCAACAACTTGAAGAACTGGTTCTTAAAAAAGAGAAAGAAATTTTAACCTAATTCTATCGTGTCAGTTATCATTTTTATCATAATTTTAAGCGCGCTTATTATCGTCCACGAATTTGGACATTTTTTAGTAGCCAAAAAATTCGGTATTCGCGTTGATGAGTTTGGCCTTGGTTTTCCACCACGGATCAAGAAGCTTTTTACTTGGAAAGGTACGCCGTTTACGCTTAATTGGTTGCCATTTGGCGGATTTGTAAAAATATTTGGAGAGAATCCCGAAGAATCCAGCCAACTTGGACAACTTGGAGGCTCAGCCTCCAAGTACTTGGAGGCTCAGCCTCCAAGTGAGAGTTTCCAGTCTAAAAATAAGGCGATTCAATCAGCGGTGCTTGTTAGCGGGGTAGTAGGCAATTTTATCTTTGCTTGGTTGTTGTTTTCTCTCGGTTTTATTATCGGCTTACCCGCACCGGCCGATTTCTCGCTTCCGGTTGAGAATCCGCATACCGTTATTACCACCGTTTTACCTGCCACGCCGGCGGCCATTGCCGGTCTTAAATCCGGAGACGTCATTTTAGCGCTTTCAAGGGATGGGGTTCATTCCGAACTGACACCAGAAGCAGCTTCTCTTTTCATTGCTGAATCGGTAGCACCGGTTACTTTTATCGTGGAGAGAGGACAGAGTATTTCTACAAAAGTGATTGTGCCACAAGAGGGAATTGTTACAGACAAATTAGCCGTGGGCATATCTATGGATGTTATAGGAATTGCCAAGCTTCCGCCGCACGAAGCTCTTTGGTATGGATTGAAAACTACTTCCGAACTTACCATATTAACCGGACAGGCAATTATAATTTTCATTACTCAAGCTCTGGGAGGTGTCGCAGATATTTCTGGTCTAACGGGTCCGGTGGGTATAGTAGGTATGGTTGGTGATGCGCGGGAACTTGGACTTGTTTATTTGCTTACTTTTACCGCGCTGATATCGATTAATCTATCTATCATAAACCTTTTGCCCTTTCCCGCGCTTGACGGCGGTCGTCTGTTCTTTATTTTGATTGAAGCGATTACCCGCAAACGAATCTCATCAAAAGTTTTCAATATCGTAAACACCGCCGGTTTTGCCCTTCTTATTCTTCTGATGCTCTTAATCACTATCCAAGACCTCCGCAATATTTTCTGATTGGGCTTTGTTTTTAGTAAGACTTTCTGTAGAATAGCGAAATGCGACAAACCGAACTTTTCACAAAGACGCGTAGAGAGGCGCCCAAGGACGAAGAAGCCAAGAATGCCAAACTTCTGATCCGAGCCGGTTTTATCAATAAGGAGATGGCGGGTATCTATGATTACCTGCCGCTTGGTCTCAGAGTTTTAGATAAAATAGAAAATATTATTCGAGCGGAGATGAACGCTCTCGGCGGACAAGAGATCTCCATGTCGGCTCTACAGAGACGCGAACTCTGGGAGAGAGGGCAAAATAGATGGGCGGACGATAAACTACCTTGGTTTAAGACTAAATTAAAGTCAGGCAACGAGTTGGGTCTAGCCACCACACACGAGGAACCAATCACAAATATGTTGGAACAGTTTATTTCGTCGTATCAGAATCTGCCTTTTTCTGTCTATCAATTCCAAACAAAATTTAGAAACGAAGAGAGAGCAAAGTCTGGCATTTTAAGAACCAGAGAGTTTCTAATGAAAGACATGTATTCTTTCTCTCGCACACAAGATGAACACGACCGATTTTATGAGCAGGCAAAAATTGCTTATCGAAACATATTTAATCGTGTTGGTATTGGGGATGTAACCTATTTAACCCTTGCCTCTGGAGGTAGTTTCTCTAGATATTCCCATGAATTCCAAACTCTGACCGCGGCAGGGGAAGACACCATTTACATTAAAGATGAGAAGAAGAAAGAGGCAGTGAATAAAGAGGTAGAGACACCAGTTGGAGTGCCAGAGAAGAAAGCGATAGAAGTCGGTAATATTTTTTCACTCGGAACGAAATTTTCGGACCCTTATCTAAGTTTTAATGACCAAGCAGGAAAACAGCAGCTTGTCATTATGGGTTGCTATGGCATTGGTTTAGGACGTCTGATGGGCACAGTAGTCGAAGTACTTTCAGATGATAAAGGTGTCATTTGGCCACGTGAGATAAGCCCGTTTGACATTCACCTACTGGTTTTGACTGAAGAAGCTAAAAACTTTACTGATGAGATATATAAAACTCTTACATCACAAAATATTACAGTGCTTTATGATGATCGCGATTTACGCGCGGGTGAAAAATTTGCTGATGCCGATCTCATTGGCATTCCTGCCCGAGTAGTAGTGGGAGACAAGGCTCTAAAATCAAAAAAGTTAGAAATTAAAGATCGGGCTACAGGCGGGCTAAAGGAAATGACTATCGAAAGTCTAATTAAGAAACTAAGAAAATAATGAAATTTCCAGGTATAAAAAATCTGCGCAAACTTTTTTCACACGATGTGGGTATTGATCTTGGTACGGCCAATACCCTCGTATATCTTGGCGGTAAGGGGATTGTGATT
>MHWZ01000027.1:0-151 GCA_001825475.1 Candidatus Zambryskibacteria bacterium RIFOXYD2_FULL_43_10
AAACGTCCGTGTCCCCGAGCGCGATTGCCACGCGAAGAGATACAGGCGGAGAATTCGGAGCTGTTCCAGCGTAGAGGCCGCGTTTTTCGGCGGACTTCTGGGTCACGATGACAGCGCTTTGCGTTATTGTCATCGTATTTCCCGGGACGCA
>MHWZ01000027.1:180-424 GCA_001825475.1 Candidatus Zambryskibacteria bacterium RIFOXYD2_FULL_43_10
ACGGATATTCGTATATAATGCCAACACCGCCTATGTTCAAGGAACACCTCAAAAAACACTGGGACCGGATGAACGGATATCTTTCCAACGATATCGGCATAGACCTCGGCACGGCAAACACTCTGGTGTACATGCGCGGGCAGGGCATCATCATCAATGAGCCGTCCGTCGTCGCGGTGAATCAGAAGACCGGGCAGGTGGTCGCTGTCGGCGCGCAGGCGCGAGAGATGCTTGGCCGCACTCC
>MHWZ01000027.1:491-3803 GCA_001825475.1 Candidatus Zambryskibacteria bacterium RIFOXYD2_FULL_43_10
ATGATCGGCTATTTATTGGGTAAGGCGACATCTGGTTCCACTAAGTTGTTCAGTCCCAGAGTAGTTGTTGGAGTGCCTTCGGGAATCACAGATGTGGAAATTCGCGCTGTGCGCGATGCGACCAGAAATGCCGGCGCCGGGGAAGTACATATCGTCGAGGAACCGATGGCGGCCGCCATCGGTATGCGATTACCCATTCATGATCCTGTCGGCAATATGGTGATTGATATTGGTGGCGGCACTGCCGATATAGCCATCATTTCACTGGGTGGAGTGGTCAAATCCAAGAATGTACGCATCGCCGGAAACAAATTTAATTCGGATATTATTGCTCATGTCAGAAATCAATTCAAAGTTCTTTTGGGAGAAAAGACGGCCGAAACAGTCAAAACTTCCATTGGCTCGGTTCTACCCACTCATGCTCCACTCGAGATGCCGGTTAAGGGACGCGATCTGGTGTCAGGTTTGCCTAAAGAAATCATTCTTACTGACACAGATATTCGTAACGCTCTCTCTCAATCGGTCGAAAGTCTCACTGAGACTATCAGAGAAGTATTGGAATCCACTCCGCCTGATATTTTAGGCGATATTATGAACAGAGGAGTGTATCTCTCCGGTGGTGGCGCGTTGGTAAAAGGTCTTGCCGATCTCATCGAAAGTGAGATCAATATACCGGTGCATATTGCCGCCGATCCGCTCACAGCTGTCGCTCGTGGCACAGGTATTATTCTTGCAGATTTGGAGCGTTTTAGAGATCTACTTATAGAAAATGACAGTGAATTACCTCCCAAAAAATAGGTCAAAGTACGTGTATGTTAAACGAATATTTTTTCTGGCGGTAATTTTCATATTCGTGGCGGCTGTTTTTCCTTTTCTTGATACAACCATCATCGCGGTTGCCTCTCCCATTTGGAGAACAATTAATAAAATTTTAGGCAGTGAAGTGCCGCCATCCTTGATGAGCAATCAAACTCAAGAAAATATTCTTCTTGAATTAGCGGGTCGAAAACAAAAAACGAATGTGGTAGTGGCGTCCGTGTTGACCCGACCACCGCAAACGCCATACGACGTTATTATAATTGATGCCGGTTTAAACGAGTCTATTGTTATAGGGTCTGAAGTATCATTGCCAGAAGGACCAATCTTGGGAACAGTTTCCGAAGTTTTCCCAAAAAGTGCCAAAGTCAAACTTTTTTCCGCCAGTGGCGACGAAACAAACGCTATTTTGGAGAGGCATAATGTGCCCGTCACTCTGATCGGCGCGGGCGGAGGAAATTTTAGATTTGAGCTACCACGTGACATGATTGTGGAGACGGGAGACAGGATTCTTTCTTCCGATATCGCAGCGCGTCACTTGGCTACAGTGGGGGATGTGAGTGTCCGCCCAACCGATTCATTTAAAGAGGTGCTAGCCAAAAGTCCGATTAATATCTTTGCCCTAAGGTTTGTTTTTGTCGCGCCATGACTCGCCGCCTTATCGGATTCGTACTGATACTCGTCTCTATTTTAATTTTACCGTATTGGATTTATATTCCCGTCTTGTTTGTTGGCATTGTTCTTTTTCCGTTTTTTTGGGAGGGCATTGTTCTGACGTTTTTCATTAATATAATCCATAACGTCGGGACAAACTTTTCTGTCTCTCTTGTTTCTCCTTTGACACTTGCTGCGTTGGTCGCGCTTATCGTCATGTTGCCTATTAGAGGAAGTTTAAGATCTTATGTTTAGAACGCTTTTCCGTAAAATAAAAAAACGAAAGTATCAAGATATTGATCCGGAAGATATTTTCATTGATTCCACCAATCTACCGGGCTTTGAAGAGCATCGTTTCAAAGGAAGGATGGAAAAACCAATTGGTAGAAAAACATTTTCTGTTGTGAAAATTGTCTTGGCTCTCATGATTTTTGCTCTGATTTCAAAACTTTGGACCTTGGATATTAAAAATGGTTCTCTCTACGCGCGAATTTCGGAGAATAATCGTCTGGAACATACACTCATATTTGCGGATAGGGGCGTTATCTATGATAGAAATATGCTTGAATTGGCGACTAATGTCGTCAAGGACGGTACAAACAGTTTTGCCAGCCGACTCTACTCTCCTATTAAGGGCCTGTCACATGCGATTGGATATCTTAAGTATCCTCTCTCAGATCGGGCGGGTTTTTATTACGAAGAACATTATCGCGGTCGTGACGGCGCTGAGCGCGTTTACGACGATCTGCTTCAGGGAAAGAACGGTTTAAAATTAAGAGAGACAAATGTTTTTGGTGAAGTAATTTCTGAATCCGTCATTAAAAAGCCGACGAACGGCAGCTCAATCGTTCTCTCCATCGATGCTCGCTTGACAGAAGTTCTCTACGGGGCCATTAGTTCTCTTGCCGTCAACAACGGTTTTATCGGCGGCGCGGCCGTGCTCATGGATATCAGAACGGGTGAAGTTATCGCGCTTACGAGTTTTCCTGAATATGACCAAAATATGCTTACTGCAGGTTTTGACCAAGCGGCGATTAATTTTTTGATTAATGATTCGTCCAAACCATTTCTCAATCGTGTGATAGGCGGACTCTATACCCCAGGATCCATTTTGAAACCCATCATCGCTCTCGCGGCCCTTAATGAAGGTCTGATTTCTCCCACTAAGCAGATTTTAAGCACCGGTTCTATCACAGTTAAGAACCCGTATGATTCATCCAAACCATCCGTTTTTAAAGATTGGAAGGCTCACGGTTGGACGGACATGAGAGAAGCGCTGGCCGTTTCTTCAGACACCTATTTTTATTCCATTGGTGGCGGTTTCGAGGATCAGAAAGGACTGGGCATTACCGCTCTGGATAAATATTTTCAACTTTTTGCTTTGACAGAAAAGACCGGAATTGAGCTTTTGGGTGAAGTAGCAGGAACTATTCCCACTCCAGAATGGAAGAGGGAGAAATTTGACGGTGAAATCTGGCGATTAGGTGACACTTACATCACCGCCATCGGTCAATATGGCACGCAAATTACCCCTCTTAATGCAGTAAGATTTGTGGCCGCTATTGCCAACGGTGGCAACATTTTAACACCTTCTATCTTGCTTGGCGGTAATCCAGAACCGGTAAAACGCGCCATTAAATTTGACGATGAAAATTGGAGAGTTGTGCGCGAAGGAATGAGGGAGAGTGTCACTTATGGTACGGCTGTTGGTCTCAACGTGCCGTATGTCAGGGCGGCGGCCAAGACGGGCACAGCGGAAATCGGTTCCGCCAAATTACTCGTGAATTCTTGGTCAGTCGGATTCTTCCCGTTTGAAAATCCCAAATATGCCTGGGCGGTTGT
>MHWZ01000027.1:3822-4334 GCA_001825475.1 Candidatus Zambryskibacteria bacterium RIFOXYD2_FULL_43_10
GCAAACACTCTCGGGGCCACGTCAGTGACCCGCCAACTTTTTGATTGGATGGCGATTCACACGCCGCAATATTTTGAATGACTTGTCCTGAGCTTGTCGAAGGATTGATTTTTGGGAGATATTAGGATATGATGCTCGCAATAATTTAATTTCATGAATGTCAGTGATGATTATTTGACCCAAGAGAAGTTTAATGAGCTTGAAAAAGAGGTTAGGCATCTCAAGACGGTGAAGCGCAAAGAGGTCGCGGAGGCTCTGGAGTACGCTAAATCTCTGGGGGATTTATCGGAGAATCAGGAATATCAAGAAGCGCGCGACAGCCAGGCGGTCTTGGAAGATCGTATTAGTCGGCTCGAAGATATCTTAAGGTCGGCTAAAATTGTTTCCACTCAAAATACCAATCGTGTCATGGTTGGTTCTGTTATAACGATCGAAAAAGAATCCGACAAGTCACGCAAATCTTATACCATGGTGGGTTCTGAAGAGGCCGATGCTGCGCGCGGTAAAATTTC
>MHWZ01000027.1:4372-4721 GCA_001825475.1 Candidatus Zambryskibacteria bacterium RIFOXYD2_FULL_43_10
TAAAAAATGAAACATTTTCCTTCAAGACTCCCAGTGGTATAATGTCGTGTAAGATTATTGACATTAAATAATGGCTTCTTTAGAAGAAATACGTTCCGCTCGGCTTGCAAAGTTAAAGGTTCTCTCCGAGCTCGGTATTGATCCGTATCCCGCGCATACTAATCGGGATCTATCCATAAATGAGGCAATAGAAAAGTTTGATGATTTAACGAAAGGTGGTAAATCTCGGATTATAGCCGGTCGTATCATGTCCTTGCGTATTCAAGGTAAGATTATTTTCTTTGATCTCTATGACGGCACAGGTCGCTTCCAGATATTTTTAAAAAAGGGCGAGCCGCTATCAGAAGAG
>MHWZ01000027.1:4731-5568 GCA_001825475.1 Candidatus Zambryskibacteria bacterium RIFOXYD2_FULL_43_10
AAAGACGAGAAGACCATGCTGGCCGAAGAAGTGAGAATGCTTGCCAAATCCCTGCGTCCCTTGCCAGAAAAGTGGCACGGTCTCTCTGACGTGGAAGAACGTTTTCGCAAACGTTATCTTGACTTACTCTCAAATCCCGAGGTTAAGAGGAGATTTGAGGTTCGATCGAAAGTGGTGACCGAAATAAGAAAGATCCTAGCTGGGGCCGGTTATCTGGAAGTTGAGACTCCGGCGCTTCAGCCGCTCTACGGAGGGGCCTCAGCCGAGCCATTTGTCACTCATCACAATGCTCTTCACGTCGATTTATATTTAAGAATTTCGGATGAACTATACTTGAAGAGATTACTCGCCGCCGGATTTTCAAAAGTGTATGAGATAGCGCGTGATTTTAGAAACGAAGGTATTGATACCACTCACAATCCAGAATTCACCATGCTCGAGTTCTACGAGGCCTATTCAGATGCAACAAAACAGAGAGAGTTTGTTGAGAATATAATAAGAAGACTCGCGTTACTTGTGAATTCAGACGGAGTTATGACCTTTGGAAATGAGAAAATTGATTTCAACAAACCCTTCAAGGTTATAAAATATCCAGAAATAAGTGATGAGGAGTTTAAAAAAACAGTTAAACCATCTCTCATTCAGCCAACTTTTCTTATAGATTATCCAGTAGATATGCTTCCGCTTACTAAGCGTAAGGAAGATAATCCGAGTCTGGCGGATGCTTTTCAACTCTATGCTGGCGGACTCGAACTGGTGAAAGCTTTTTCAGAACTAAATGATCCAATAGACCAACGCGCGCGTTTCGAGTCCCAAGAGAAATCCAAAGAGGGTGGA
>MHWZ01000028.1:0-4662 GCA_001825475.1 Candidatus Zambryskibacteria bacterium RIFOXYD2_FULL_43_10
AAGCCTTCACAAAAGCTTATCACAGAGATTACCCACATTCAAGCTGTTGGTAGTCCGCTAGAGGTATAATACTAGCCATGATTAGTACGGTAAATAAAATTGCAAAACGCGTAGTTCGCCGGTGCGCTGTCTGTGGTAAAGATGCAAAGATTATTTTGTATGTAGGTGGAAAATATCGAGGAGGGCATTATTTCGGCAAAATTCCACTTCATACTAAAAAAGCCTGGAGGGAAGTGGAACGGGCAGGCACTCATAAAGTTAAAATGGGTAAAAGTTTGTGGGAGGTACTTAATAAAAACCCCAAACCCTATAAACATATCGAGTATTGGGAATGCCCCAAGTGTTATTGGAAAAAGTAACTCGTTAACCTGTTAGATCAACAAATCAGGGATAATATAAAAAGAGACGACCGCATTTTTTATAGTATTGGACTGGTGTACTATTGTTACCCAACTATTTCTTAAACGGGAAGCCGAGATGAGTAAGAAGTTTACTTATAAATATCATGATCATCGATTACCAACAGATTTGCTTCATTTTCTGAAACGTACTCAAACACAATGCGATATTTATAGTTGATAGAAAACGCCCAACAATCATCTAGCTTTCCATGTAATTTGTGAACTTTGAGAGTGCTATGACTAATCTGACTCTTGAATAAATTGATTCTTATTTTAGCCTCATCCTTTAGGGCGGGTTCTAATTTCTTAAGTTGCCTTAGGAATTTAGAGCTGTAACTTATAGTAATCACTTTCCCATTATATTTTCTTTAGTAATTCATCAAGATCTCCTTTAAAGACTTTGCCTTCTCTTACTTCTCTTTGTGCTTGACGAACATCACGAATAAGCTTGGGGCTATAAGAGACCCCAATATCAAACTCATCATCAATATAAGCTTGAGTGGCTCTTTTAAGAACAGTCGACAACGGCAAGCCGTCCTTCCTAGCCTTTCTCATGGCTTGTTCTTTAAGCTTTTTATCTATTTTAAATATTACTTGTTCAGTCATGGTATATATATTATATAAACAAAGTATATATGTCAAACTTGTTGTAAATTAATAAAAGTGGAAACGTGTTGGACACATCTTTTACTCTTTTTATTATGATCTAGCCATTCCACAAGTAATGTACAAAAAACAACCAGCCCAAAACCATACAATAAGCAACATTAATAATAAAAATAAAATTATAGAAATAGTTGCAATGATGTTTATCTGACGTCGATATTTTCCGCTTCTAAAATAATTCGCTGATAACGCGAGAACCGACAGAACTAAAACCGGTATAAATTCCAGTTGAATCAAAAGAGGCAGATTGTTTCGTAACTCCTGAAAACTAAACATGGTTAAATTATACTACTAAGTTACTATTTCCTAAACGGGAAGCCGAGGTGAGTCAGAAAGGCGACAACATCTTCCTTGGATTTGGCGGTAGTGACTATGGTCACGGCCAGACCAAATACATCCTTGAGTTCTTCATCCGAAGTTTCTGGAAAAATGTTGTTTTCTTTAATGCCCAAAGTATAGTTGCCCATTTCATCGGCCGCATTAGGAGAAAGACCGCGGAAATCCTTAGTGCGTGGCAGAGCCAGATGCACCAGCCTGTTCAAAAAATCGAACATGCGCTTGCCCCGCAGAGTTACCTGGTAGCCGACAATATCTCCTTGTCGGGACTTGAAGCTAGCAATAGAAATCTTGGCTCCGCGAGGCGCCGGTTTTTGACCAGTGATACGCGCCAGACGGTCTTCAACCACTTTAAATTTTGTTTTATCCTTAAATGAACCTACCCCGGAAGAAACCACCACCTTCAATATTCTCGGCATTTGCATAGGATTTTTGTACCCCGGCACTACTTGTGACTTTTCTTTGATCATTTATGTATCTTTACATTAGAGACATGGATAGGAAAATTTTTTTCTATAATACTGCCTTTGGCGCCGCTCTTTTTAGCCCGTTCATGAACTTTTTTAATATTAATTCCTTCTACCAAAACTTGATTTTCACGGGGAAAAGCCTTCAAGATTTTACCCGTCTTGCCTTTATCCTTACCTGCCAAAACTATGATATTGTCTCCCTTTTTTACATGCATAGCGTTTATATTACTTCGGGGGCTAAAGAAATTATCTTCTGAAATCCCAATTCTCCGATTTCTCTGGGAATCGGACCGAAAACTCGGCCGGCTAATGGTTCCTTGCGAGTTGTGTCCAAGATCACTACGGCGTTTTCATCAAAACGCACATATGTGCCATCCTTGCGTCGGAAAGGAGCTCGCTGTCGGACCACTATCCCGTAAAGAATATCCTTCTTTTTAACCTGCTTCCTGGGTTCGGCTTTTTGAACCGAAAGCACAACAATCTCGCCGATACAAGCCACACGCTTTTTAGAACCTCCAAGCACTTTAAAAACTCGCCCAAGTTTGGCGCCGGAATTATCTGCGATTTGAACAATGGTTTGAGGTTGAATCATGAAAATGAATTTTCAATCAACTTAAAGTGCTTATCTTTTGATATCGGTCTGGTCTCGATAATTTTGACCCTATCACCAATCTTGGCGGTATTACCGGGGTTGTGCACCTTGAATTTCTTGCGTCGTTTTATAAATTTGAAGTAGCGAGGATGTTTCTCGTAACGTTTCACGGAGACCACTATAGTGTCTTTCATTTTATTGGAAACTACCGTGCCGGAAAGTGTTTTTGTCATTTTACTTTATTTAATTCGCTTCGACTCAACGAGGAAAGCTCCGTCATAATACGAGCAATATCTTTCCTCATGCTCGCTCTCCCTTTTACATTACGTGTCTTGGAGCCGGTCGATCCGAATCTCAATTTACGCAAAGCCTCACATCTCTCTCCAAGAGCTTTTACAAGATCTTCTTTGGGCCTATCTTTATACATTGTCTTTTTCATACGGTTATCTTGCCACCACCTTGGTTTTGACTGGTAATTTAGTACCCGCCTTGCGAAGCGCCTCTCGAGCTTCCGTTTCATCTATTCCGTCCACCTCAAAAATTATCCTGCCGGCCAAAACTGGGGCAACGTAACCGGCAAGATCTCCCTTACCCTTACCGAGCTTCACTTCAGCGGGCTTGGTAGTATAGGGCATGTCCGGGAAAATACGAATCCAAAGGCGGCCAGTCTTACCAATTGAACGGGATAGGACCTTTCTGGCCGATTCAATCTGGTTGGAGCGGATACGGGCGGCGGCGAGTGCCTTAAGTCCGTATGAACCAAAGGCCACCGTCACCCCCCGCGTGGCCACACCAACCTTTAGAGGATTTTTCCTCATTGTGTGCCACTTGCGATATTTAACTTTTTTGGGAAATAACATGAATGATTTTTAATGAACGAAGTGATTATAAAAATCTTCATCCCGCTCCAATTTCGCCTGTAGATTACCACACGGCGCTGCGCCCGAATAGGGCTGGGCTATTCGCCCAAACGCGCCGTGGTTTTTAGTACTGATTACGTTGTGATATTTATCTTGTTCCATTTTGTTTTGCGAAATTGGGGCTGGGATGCTCGATAAACATACTCACTATGTTCGTTGTTTATCGGCAAAGATATCGCCCTTATAGATCCAGACCTTAACGCCAATAGTGCCGTAAGGCATAACCGCCTTAGCAAGCGCATAGTCAACATCGGCGCGCAGAGTTTGGAGAGGAATTCGGCCAAGTTTGCGATCTTCTGTGCGGCTCATGGTAGCGCCGCCAAGACGACCGGCTAAAAAAATACGCACTCCCAACACATCGCGGTTGGCCATCACTTTCTCAAGCATCTGTTTCATCACTCTCCTAAATGGTAAGCGTTTCTCAAGTCCTTCAACTATCATTTGCGATACAACAGAGGCGTTGGTTTCGGCCGACTTGATCTCTTTTATATCAAGTCTGACATTCACCTTCTCTCCAATTAATGTACGTTTCAACAGGAGCGACCTAATTTCTTTTCTAAGCACTTCTGCTCCATCGCCCTGTCGACCGATAATCATACCGGGGCGAGAAGAACTGACAATAACACGCAGAGCCTTTTCGCTCCTCTCTATTTCTATATCGGCAATGAAAAAACCTTTCAACTTCTTTTCCAAATACTCGCGAATCAAGATATCTCCGCGCAGAGCTTGTTTGTAGCCAGTTCTGGTGGCAAACCAGCGTGATTTCCAATCCCGAAGAATACCTAGGCGATGTGAATATGGATGTACTGTATGAGTCATAGAATTAGGTTCTAGGGGCTAGCACCACACTGATGTGACTAGTACGCTTCCTTATAGGATTGGCCATACCTTTCGAGCGTGGTCGGCGACGATAGAGGGTGGCGCCCTCGTCTACTCTAATTTCCTGGATAACCAGATCTTCTGTGGGTATAGATAAATTCTTGGCATTGGCCAGAGCCGAGCTCAAAAGTTTTTGTAATGGTAGAGCGGAACGTTTGGGAATAAATGACAAGGTAATGATCGCTTCTTCTATTGGCTTTCCGCGCACAGTATCAGCTACCAAACGCACTTTTCGTGGAGATTGTCTGTAGTTATTAAGTTTTGCCTTTGCTTCATTCATAAATCTTAAATCCTAAATCTTGAATCTTGAATCTATTTCTTAGTTTCCGCCGCTCCTTTGATCGCCTTGGCGGCGGCAATTTCGGTTTCCTTTTGCTTCTGTTCAAGTTCCTTTTGCA
>MHWZ01000028.1:4690-5345 GCA_001825475.1 Candidatus Zambryskibacteria bacterium RIFOXYD2_FULL_43_10
TGTTAATTAAATGAAACAAGCTCTTCCGAGCCGTCGAGTCATACTATAGAAATCTAGGCCCAAAGTCAACCAAAGTTGCTGTTTCTAATTTTCCCCCAGAAAAGATTCGTCTAACTGTTTGATCAAAATATCGATTGTCCTTTCATCTTCCCAAAAGACAGTCTCGCCCGTCTTTGCGTCTTTCATAATCCTCCCAACAATATCCCCGGTCTTTTCATCATACTTGACTTCATCTGTAACTTTTCCCTCTCCAACAAGTTTCATGAGTTTTCTCATTTGTTCAGCAAATTCCTCCGGCTCTTTCATCATTTCCTCGGACGTTAATGCTCTATCGGTATTCTTCGGATCAGCTTGCTCAAATTGATTGCCTTCTTTCATATTGTCTTAAGTATATATCTTATTTCTCAGTGTGTCTTTTTCTAATCTCCTCTTCAACCCCCTCTCTCGGGCGGGCGAATTTGGAGCGGGAGAGTTGTTTGATATATTCCGCCATCTCTGGGTTGCCTTTCTCTGGAGCGATGGTTTTTATGTTGAAGGGTTTTGTGGTCTGCCCGTCGACAAGCAATTTTAAGTATGCATTTCGGTTGTCTATATTCAAAAGGTCAGGCGCGATAAAAGTCGGCGCAAACTGCTTTTCCATATACTCCCCGTCGTC
>MHWZ01000028.1:5351-5444 GCA_001825475.1 Candidatus Zambryskibacteria bacterium RIFOXYD2_FULL_43_10
GATCCTAAAGGAGCAGATCGAGCCGACGTTCCCGAAAACCGCTTTTTGAATATCTTCCTCAAGCTGACCAATAAATTGGTGCGTTAAGATAAG
>MHWZ01000029.1:0-1654 GCA_001825475.1 Candidatus Zambryskibacteria bacterium RIFOXYD2_FULL_43_10
TACTCCTTGCCCGATGTCTCACTAGAGCAATGTTTTATGGTAAGGCAGACAAAATACCTTCAAATGTTTCCGTGATTATAGTAGTGCCGAGTGGGAAGTTGGGAGATGTCGTATGTGCCACGCCGGTTCTGCATGCCATCCGAACACATTTGTCGCAAGCACATCTTATCGTGGCGGGGAATTCCAGACTACATCGCCCACTTTTAGCCGATAGCGGTTTGGTCGACGATTATCTTGACCTGGAAGAAGGGACTAGAGCGCGTATCAAAGAGCGTCCAGCCGATGCTGCTTTAGTTACCGGACCTTCTTATGAATCAGCCGCCCTTCTCTACCTTGCCGGAATTAAGCTGGTGATTGCGCCACGGGCGGTAGGCGGTTTTTCTTCTTCCGAAACACGACCGTACAAAATTTTACAACATTTTATTAAAGCCTTTCCTTATCAGATAGATGAATATGCTCCCCGTGAGCGACTGAAGGCACTTGAGCCACTCGGTATCATATCCTCCGATACGGCTAAACACCTCGGCTTTTCCGAAGTGGCCGAAAAGAAAACTGCAGATTTATTATCTAAGATATCTGGTTCGTATAAATACCTTATAGGTATATCAGCAGGTGTCGGTAATAAGGAAAAACAATGGGATCCGAAAAAATTCGCCCAAGTAACGAATCACCTTATAAAAAAGTACGGTGCCCACGTCATCGTTTTCGGAGGAAAGAATGATATTGCTGAATCTAGCGAACTAATATCAGCCATTGAAGATAAATCCAGAATGACTGATTCAACGTGCATATCAATAGACGATCTAAAGGCTCGTATATCGAAACTCGACGCCTTCATAAGCGTGAATACCGGCCCTCTTTATATAGCTGAAGCATTCGATATTCCAACAGTTGATATCCTCGGTCCAGTCGATCCGTGGGATCAGTCACCACGAGGGAAGATCCACAAAATGGTCTTTCCTCCTGGCAAGCCGAAGCCACTTTTCTCTATCATGAATATGCGAAACCACGATATTAGAGAAGCGCAGCGTATAGCGAAATCCACGCGTCTTGAGGATGTTATAACTGCAGCAGAAGAGGCCCTTAAGGAAGTTGATGAGAGGAGACTAGTTAAGAAAGGATAAACTTATCTACTACATGAGCAACTCCATCCTCGTCTACGCTAGGGGCGATATAGTGGGCAACTCTCTTGAGTTTGTTGTCGGCGTTGCCCATAGCCACCTTAAGCCCACAGATATGGAGAAGGGGAACGTCATTTCTGGCATCACCAACCCCTATCATCTCGCTAGTATCAATTCCTAAAATCCTAGCTAATTCTTGCGCGGCGTGATGCTTAGTAGCTTCTTTATGCGTAATGTAAATGTCCATCTTATAGTTCCTATCTTTATTCCAAGAAAATGTCTTATGGGCAGAAACATCAGATATCTTTCCTAGAGTTTTTAGGCATCGATCGGACTTTTCCTTCGAATCAAAATACGATAATTTTATGGCTAGTGGATTTAGGAATTCGGATTCATAAGTATTTTCATACTCGATTCCGTTGTCACTGACAATAAAGGGTATCTTGTCCTTCTCTATCACTGCTAGAATTTTTCTAACAGATTCTTTATGAATAGGTCGTTCCCAAAGAATTTTTTTTGTTTTTGGGTCAATG
>MHWZ01000029.1:1800-2015 GCA_001825475.1 Candidatus Zambryskibacteria bacterium RIFOXYD2_FULL_43_10
CGGTATCGTGTGTGGTCCAACAGGGACAAGGGTCCCGTCCACGTCCAAGAGGAGAGATTTATATTTCATAAGAAAGAGTGTATCATACCATAAATGAAACTAGATATTATCAAGTCGTTTAAGGACAAAAGAGTCCTTCTTATAGGCGATGCGATTTTGGATGTTTACATCTATGGCCGTGTCGTGGGGGAGTCCATGGATGCTCCAGTACCAGA
>MHWZ01000029.1:2027-5471 GCA_001825475.1 Candidatus Zambryskibacteria bacterium RIFOXYD2_FULL_43_10
GCAAGCAAACATATTCTTTGGCGGTAACGGTCTAGTGGCAAATCATATCTTAGGATTGGGCGGACATCTCACGTTTATCACTATATTGGGCGCGGATGAGGACGCGAAGTATTACGATTCACTTGTCCACCCGAAATTAAAGAAAATATTTCTTGTTGACAATACTCGTAGAACTACAGTGAAGAGAAGATGGTATGACGGTTGGAAAAAGCTGTTGCAGGTTAATAAAGTTGATAATCATGACATCAGTGTCTCTCTCGAGAAAAAGCTCCTCGGTCATATTGAGAGAGAGGTGAAAAATGTAGACGTGATAGTAGTCATGGATCCTCAACACGGTCTTTTGAAACAGACTCTGATCGACAACCTGTTGAAGATAAGTAAAAAATACGAGAAGCCATTATATGTAGATGTTCAAATATCACACAAGAAAAGCAATCATCATCTCTATCGTAATGTGGATTGTATGCTCCTGAATGAGAAAGAGGCCAAAGCTGTTTACCCAAAGTTTGATATTAAAAAGCCTAAACAGTCCCTTCTTACTATAATGAAAAAATTAAAGCTCAAGAATGTCGTCGTGAAGCTGGGTAGTCGAGGTGCTATAGCCATATTTAATGGTCAGTATATAAAGAGTCAACCATATAAAGTAAGAGCGGTGGACGTCTGCGGGGCTGGCGATGCTTTCTTGGCAGCTTTCAGTCTGGGAGATAGAAGTCGTCCTGAAGAATCTCTCAAAATAGCTAATATTTGGGCCGCGCTCTCCACTAAGATACATGGTACTATTCCTCCTAAGAAAAAAGATTTAATCAGAGCAATATCATGAATGACACCAACAAACTGAATATTAAACTATTCGCCGACGGCGCTGACCTCGCCGGCATCAAGGAGATGGCGGCGAACTCATTGATCAAAGGATTTACTACGAATCCGACGCTGATGCGTAAAGCTGAAGTGAGTGACTATAAGACTTTCGCTCTGGAAGCTCTGCGTGTAATAGGCGATCGACCAATTTCGTTCGAGGTCTTTGCCGACGATTTTGACGAGATGGAAAAGCAGGCACTTGAGATATCGAGTTGGGGTGAGAATGTGAATGTCAAGATTCCGGTGATGAATACCAGAGGTGAGTTCTCCGGGCCACTCATCACTCGTTTGTCACATGCTGGAGTTCAGTTGAATGTAACGGCAGTGATGACGGTCGAACAAGTGGAAAGCATTGTCCAGTGTTTGGACATAGACACTCCTGCGATTATTTCAGTGTTTGCCGGGCGGATCGCCGACACTGGGCGTGACCCAGCGCCGATGATGGCCGAGGCGGTTCACATCATGAAGGTGAAACCAAAGGCAGAGTTGATTTGGGCGAGCCCGCGTGAGTTGCTCAACGTATTTCAGGCGGATTCCGTTGGTTGCCACATTATCACCGCTACAAACGATATTTTGAAAAAATTGTCGCTGGTGGGCAAGGACCTTGACACTTACTCGCTTGAAACGGTTAAGATGTTTTATAACGACGCCCAAGCGGCCGACTATAACATAGCCATATGAATACCAAGCAAAAAATTTTATCTCCCACCGAGCTTGGAGAGGTAGTCGCGAATCTTAAAAAACAAGGCAAAAAGATTGTCACCAAAAACGGTGCTTTCGATCTTTTGCATGTCGGCCATGTTCACATGTTGGAGGCAAGCAAGGCCTTGGGCGACATCCTAGTGGTGGGGGTGAATTCTGATTCCTCAATAAAGCAATACAAATCTGATACACGTCCGATTATATCGGAGAATGACCGCGCAGAAATGGTTGCTGCGCTTGCCTGTGTGGATTTTGTCACCATTTATAATGAACCGGATCCACGTAATTTTTTAAAAATGATTAAACCGGATATACACACGGGCCCAGGTGATTTCAAAGTAGAATCAATGCTCGAAACCCCTACAGTAGAGAAAGGCGGTGGGAAGGTGGTTATAATTCCACGCACTCCACATGAATCGACAACAAACATCATTAAACGTATCTCTAAATCCTACGGGGACAAATCTTCAAAGTATTCGCAGAAAAAGTGAATCAGAGTAAGGTGAACTTCTTGAATATGAGAAGTGACATCTGACGGAACGACAACGGGAATAGTGCACATGCCCTTTGCTTGTCCGCCCCCCTTACCTAGAAGACAAATAGAGATCATTTGTTTCTCATTCGCAACCTTGAGCGCTTCAATAATTACTGGTGAGTTTCCACCTGCGGAAAAAACAACAAAAATATCTCCCTTCTTGCCCAATCCTTCGAGTTGTCTAGAGAATATAAATTCAAAAGAGGTGTCATTTGCCCATGCGGTAAGCATTGAAGTGTCGGTGGTTAAGGCTGTGGCTGGGTAGGCCCTTCTCATGGACTTGTACTTGCCTAAGAGTTCGGCGGAGAAATGGAGAGATTCTGCTGATCCGCCACCCACACCTGCCATATAAATATGCGAGCCTACCATGAGCGAGTCATGAATCTGTCGACCTGCTTTCTCCGCGCTTTCAAGGAAGTTTTGATCGGCAAAGCAGACGTTCTTCACTGCTATAGATTTTCCTAAATATTCTTTTATCATTTGTTGGTAGCTACAGCCAGCATTGCATCGCGTGCCGACGGATAAAATTTACTCCACGTTCGCATGAGCCACACCATAAACGCCTTTTCGTCGTGATATTTCTGGTCGAAAAACACAATGCGTTTGATGGTAAAATGCTTCTCCATCACTCGCCGTAGATCCCTTTCATCGTAAAAGATTGCGCACCGCTTCATAAATCCCTTGTTGAGAAGATTATCTATTAGCGGGAAAAACGGACTATCGCCGCGCAACATACGCCATCGACGTTTAGATGACACAGCGCTTGGTACGATCACGATCAGCTGACCACTAGATTTTAGCACCCGTGATATTTCTTGAAACATTTCCCGTGGCCGTAAAGTATGTTCGAGAATACCGTCACATATGACCATATCAAAACTCTTGTTATCATATGGGAGTATTTCTTTATCAAGATTTACTTTGGTAGTGTGGATGCCACGCTGTGCCGCGATATCTAAAAATTCCTGCTGTATATCAACGCCGTATATTGCTCCATTTTCTAGGTATTCCGGGATATATTTTGAATAAAAAATGCCTGTACATACGCCAATATCGAGCATTTTTTTTGGTTGTATATCACGTACCAACTTGGAGACAATCTTTGATTTTTCGGCATTAAGCGCCAAACAGTCGCGTTCATCGTAGGCTAGTTCCGGCATATTAAACAGCTCTTCTTTCCCCATATTATTATATGGTACCATACCATAATTATGCGTAAATTCTACAAATTCAGTCTCTATCTTTACAATCATCGTGTTGTCAGATTCCTCTTTTCAGGCGGTTTAGCTGCGGCCGCCAATATAATCCCACTCTTTGTTTTAGTGCACTTTTTTTATATATGGTATTTA
>MHWZ01000029.1:5488-8792 GCA_001825475.1 Candidatus Zambryskibacteria bacterium RIFOXYD2_FULL_43_10
ATTCATCACCGCGGTTGCTGTGAGTTTCATGATGCAGAAGTTTTTCACTTTTAATGACTATACAAGGGAGAAAATCAAACAGCAGACAGTTCTTTATCTTGGAATTCAAATATTTAATCTATGCCTGAATACTTTATTCATGTATATAGGGGTGGATCTTCTGCATATTCATTATATTCTCGCTCAAGTGTTGATAAGTGGCATGATGGCGGTCTATAACTTTTTCGTATATAAACATCTGGTGTTTACTCCCGACGCCGTCTATACTGATAATAATAAATGAAAAAGTTTTTTGTACTTGTAGCTTTATTAGGTGCACTTATACCGGCAATTTTTGTTATATATCAAGTCGGCGGTTGGGGAAATTGGCAAGGCACACTACCGAGGGGGACTACTGACAGTTTATATTATTATGCGCGTATTCATGAAGTAATAGACGGCCATGCCCTCATCGGTAACCCGTATGTGTATGAGAATCGTGGCGGTATTGCTCCGGCCTTTTTCTTGCCAGATATTGTCTCGGCGGTTCCAATGCTTCTGGGTTTGCCATTTAATCTTGCTGTGATGGTTAATATGTTTATTTGGAGTTTGGTATTTTTAACATTAACTTTTGTCCTTTATGGACTCTTAAGGGTGCCAAGATGGTGGGCTTTTCTGTGGTCAGTGATTGTATATATTAGTGTGTATTCGTTTATTATTAAGCCGACTGTAATGCAGATAGTCTACCCAGTATTTTTAGTATTTCCAATTGCACTATTAAAGTTCTTACATGAACCTCATAACAGAAAAATACAATTTTTGCTTTCAATGGTCGCAGCTGCCACATTTTATACTTACGGCTATTTATCTTATTTTGTTTTACTTACATTTACATTTATATTCTTTTGGTATCTATTTACTCGTCGTTTCAAAGAGCTTCGTGCACTCGTGACTGTTGGTGTATTTTCAGGGCTCTTACTTATTCCCTTTGGTTTCTTTACATTAATGCAAATGAGTGACCCTTATTATCTAGAAACTTTCCGGCGCCTTGGTCTTGTTTATACACATATTCCCGCTATTGAAGCCTTTTTCTTCGGGCGATGGATAGTGATAGGGCTAATCGCCCTCGGGTTATTGTGGAAATTTTTCCCTAAGAATCACGAGGGTGATTGGGCACGAAGAGTCTTTTGGTTGGCGACTGGCGCGGCTCTATTAGTGGGGCTGGTGTTAAATATCATTACTGGCGTTGAATTTACACTTGCTATTCACATGGGCCGCTTTGTGCGGGTATGGATGGTGATTATCTTGGGGTTTGGTATATACGAATGGTATATGAGGACTAGTTTGCCAGTATCCGAGACTCCCGAGGTTACGGATAAAAGTAAGCAAGTTAAATATATAATAGTTGCTTCATTTCTTCTCATTCTTATGGGTGGGGTATTGAGGACTATTCCTCGCGGACTTGAGTTTTTTAAATATAACGATCGTGGTCATGGTATTGTTGATTCCCAAACATATGCTCCTCCACTAAAGTGGCTTGATCTACATGAGCCCGAGGAGTCAGTAATTTGGGCGAATGACTCAATTGCACAATACATACCGATTATGACTCGACACTACCCTCTGTTTGCTCCCCAAACCATACTTCACAGTATTAGAGCGCAGGATCTGGAGACTAGGTATCTACTATCGCGTAGTCTGGGTGTCTTAACAATAGAGGATTTGAAGCGCGATTTCGGGCTTCATTCTGGTGGAGGGCCTGCCAAAGAGCAACCATTGGCCCAAAACAGACAAGCATGGCTGTGCGTAAAAGCAAAGTATCTTTTTAGTGGCTTGCAATGTCCGCCGTACACCGATCCAATTACATATCAAGGAGATGAATACTTCGAAACGATGATTCAGAGATATGGAGTTGTCAAATCAAATCAGGCCACCCTCCTCAAACACTTTAACGTGAAGTATCTCATGGTGGATCGTGCAAATGATCCCACTGATCAAGTTCCCTTAGACAAAGCTATATATGATGATGGGAGGTTTGCGATCGTAACCTTCCCTTTTTGATTATGCAAAAAGATATTGAACAGGCAGGCGAGTGGCAAGCCGTGTGGTCAAAGAAAGGAGGGTTTGTTGATTCAGTAATTGACCTAGGAAGAACCATCTACAATCTTTTTTTCAGACGTATTCATCGTCGATATATTACTAAAGATACGCGAATGCTGGAGCTTGGCTCGGGGCGAGCCTCACTCTCACTCTCCATTTGTAAGGAAATCAAGAGTCTCTATTGTGTGGACATCTCTGACGTTGCGCTAAAACAGGCAAGTGCCAGTGCTGAATCTTTAGGGGTAAGTAATGCAAAATTTATTTTTGGCGATTGTACAAAATTAAACATAGACAATAAATTTGACTTTGTCTGGAGCCAAGGACTTATTGAACATTTTGATGATCCGACACTAGTTGCTCGTGAGCATTACAAAGCACTTGCTCCGGGCGGCGTGGCACTTCTGAGCGTGCCTTATACATATTCATATCATGCTATTTGGTATAAAATGTCGAGGCCAAAAATTTTACGCTGGCTTTGGCCGTGGGAAGGTGTAGAACAACGTTTCTTTAATCACAAGGAATTGTCTGACGTCGGAATGGCAATCACACCTCATTCACGAGTTTTCTTGATGCAGCCATTTCCCTTAGGCATTATTTTTCTTGAGATGCGTAAGCCGTCTAATTAAATGTAATTTATTTTGATTTGTTTATAATTCTGTCTTGGTTCCGTCTGCCACAACCAGGCTCGGGTTTGGTAAGGGTACTATAAACTTACCTCCTGCCCTTAGATACCGAGACTCACGCCGAACAAACTCTGGCAAAAACTGCCACGGCAAGATAAGAAAATAGTCCGGGTTTGCCTCTCTGGCATCGGCTTCTGAAACAATTGGAACATTTGTGCCCACCATTTTGAGGCCCCACTTATCAGGATTTCTCTCCGCTGCAGCGATAATAAGAAATGCATCTAATTCAGAAAACTGAAGAAGCGAATTTCCTCGCGTTGATGCACCATAGGCATATATCTTCTTTCCGCTCTCCGTCTCCTTTTTTATAAAGGTTTTTAATTTACTTTTATTATCGTTAAGTCTCTTGGCAAATTTGTCATATGTATCCTTGTCATTAAGGCCAATCTCGTTCTCTTTTTTTAATATTTCCTCCACCCTATCTCTCGCCCCCTCTCTTATGTTCATCGCCAACCCTTTTCTCTTTTTTCTAATATACGTTCTCATACATCCTCCATTTACATCATTAAGTTCGGCGTCAAATATCTCCAAATCAAATTTAT
>MHWZ01000029.1:8849-9112 GCA_001825475.1 Candidatus Zambryskibacteria bacterium RIFOXYD2_FULL_43_10
TATCCACCACATTTCGCTCGAGTACATATGGAAGATAATTTTGCTGGACCACGAAAAGCCCGTCGTCGTCAAGACACTTGACTACATCTTCCATAAATTGATTCGGCTCTTCTAGGTCATAGAACATCGCAATTGCGGTAATTATTTTTGCTTTTGCGTCGCCAAATTCCTTCTGCCACGGTTCGTCTGTAAAAAAATCAGTGAATACTTTTGTAACGCCTTCTTGCCCATACTTCTCGACGATGTTTTTGGCAGGCTCAAAT
>MHWZ01000029.1:9171-9785 GCA_001825475.1 Candidatus Zambryskibacteria bacterium RIFOXYD2_FULL_43_10
AATATCAATCACATAATCCCCCTCCTTAAGTCCTGCCATTTTCTCCGATGCCTGCGCCATACTGACAAGTTCATCTGTCATTGTTTGATTCATGCCTGAGCGATACCAGTACTTCTCATATAGTTTGCTATGTGAGAAGGTATGCCGCAGCTGGAGAAGTCCACACCCGCCCTTATCTTTATCACACAACACTAATTGCAGAGGAGAGCGAACATATTCCTCGTTATCCTCCGCACCGGGGAAATTCACTACGTATTGGTTTCCAAGAAAGAGTATGTCGTCCAACGATCTATTCCCGCAAACCCTGCATTTTGTTCTTGTTGTATATAATTCACTCATATAGAATTCATCGATGTTTCTTATGTATCAATTACCCCTGGAAGTTTGTGTATGGGTTATGAAGCTTTATTGATGGAAATGCCTTTAGCATCTCCTTAATGCCCTGGTTTAATGTGACAACAGTCTCAAAGCCTGCGCCTCTCATTTTTGCGTAAGATACCTCATAGTCCCGTTGGTCTGGATCTTGCCCAATGTCGGCGTAATGTACATAAAGTTTTGGATAAAATTTCCGTATTCTCTCTACAAGTTCTTTCTTTGTGTGGTTTAGAGATTCG
>MHWZ01000029.1:9854-9992 GCA_001825475.1 Candidatus Zambryskibacteria bacterium RIFOXYD2_FULL_43_10
ATATCTCGGACATGTATAAATGTTCTCTTAACGTCTTTTTGATAAATAATAAGGTTTCCACCGTTTACGGCTTGGTAGCAAAAATCATTCACCAACAAATCAAGTCTGAGTCTTGGAGAGAGTCCAAAGCCAGTCGCA
>MHWZ01000029.1:10059-17807 GCA_001825475.1 Candidatus Zambryskibacteria bacterium RIFOXYD2_FULL_43_10
AAATTGACAGTGGTTTTGCGGGAGTTTCTTCTGTGCAAATTCCTTCAACTTTTCCATAATTACTTCCAGTAGATGCGTAAATAAGAGGCTTCTTTCCTCGAAGTTCATTTAAAAGCTTGCTTGCATCTGCATTTACCTCACGCGCTAGTCCAGGATTAACGCGACAAGAAGGCTCACCAACAATCGCTGCGAGATGAACAATCATATCCGCGTTGTTCACTAGGGGCATCATAGTACTCTTATCTCGAATATCTCCCTTTGTAAAAGAAAAATTGTTGTCGTAAAAATACGGAAGATGGGTTGTTTGGTTAAAAAGAAGATTATCAACTACGCTCACCTCGTGACCCGCCCCTAGTAAAAGGGGAACCAAGAGGGAGCCAGTATAGCCTGCCCCACCAGTAATTAATACTTTCATAATGTGAGAATAATATACCTGCTACTCATAACTTATGCAAAGTTTCAAATTGAAAATGGTGTTACGTCTTTTTTTTGGGTATAATGTCGCTGCTTAAGTTTGTATTGCTAATGGGAAAGAAAGTGATAATTATTCCAACTTACAATGAGGCGCAAAACATTGCGTCTATTATCGAGCGAGTGCGAGTTTATGATAAAGATTCCTCTATTCTAGTGGTAGATGATAGTTCACCAGACGGCACAGCTCGTATTGTTACTGGTTTGATGACTAATGACAGCAAAATCTCTCTTCTTTTGCGAAAGGGTAAAGAAGGTCTTGGCAAGGCTTACCTTCATGCATTTAAAGAAGTTCTAATGAAGAACGAAACGGAATGGATTCAGATGTTAGATGCTGATTTCTCACATGATCCTAAATATTTACCAGCCATTTTAAAAGCATCGAATGATGCCGATGTTGTTATAGGTTCGCGATATGTTCTCGGTGGCGGTACATCAGGGTGGCCTTTCTGGAGAAGATTTCTTAGTAAATTTGCAAACTTCTATTGCAAGGTTATTACTGGTATGCCGGTCAATGATGCAACTGCCGGTTTTATTTTCATGAGAACAAGAATTATGCGGGAAGCTGGTCTGGATGATATTAAATCAAGAGGTCATGCTTTCCAGGTGGAATTGAAATATAGGTTGTGGAAGAAAGGTGCCAGAATTGTTGAGATACCAGTAGTACTACCAAATAGACATCTGGGTAACTCTAAAATGTCTAAGGGGATTATAGGTGAAGCGGTATGGGCTCCTTGGAAGATGAGGTTAAATAAGTTAATTTAAACTTGTTAGAAACCTACGACTTATTCTTTTTGTAGACACCTAGTAAACGGTTTCGGAATACTTGTAGTGTCTCTAGAAGACATTGGATGTAAGCCCAGAGGGTTACTTTAGAATCTGGTCCGTTATTCCAGGTTACTGGAATTTCTTTTATTTTGTACCCTTCCAAACGCGCAATTGCGAGCACTTCGACATCAAATCCCCAGCCAAAAATTGTCAGGCGTGGAAAAATATCTTTTGCAGCCTGAGCGGTAAATATTTTAAACCCTCGCTGGGTATCGTTAACACCCCAAACGGCAAAGACCTGAATCCATTTATTGCCCAACTTGCCAAAAAGTACTTTCCACAACGGTTCTTCTCCGCCAGAAACAATCTTCGCCCCTGGTTGGGTTAGTGAACCTATAACGATTGAGCATCCTTCTTTTATGTATGGCATCATCCGTTCAATATGGTCAATAGTTGTTGAATTATCTGCATCCATAAAAAGTCGGAATTTACCATTGGCTTCAAGCATTCCGCGGGCGACGGCATAGCCCTTACCCTTTCGCGTTTCGTCAATAAGTCGTAGATTTGGTGTCCCATTTTGTCGACGCTTAACCAACGCACTCGTGCCATCAGTCGACGCATTGTTGACGACAATAATTTCCCAGTCATAGGCCTGTCGCGAAAGATATCCAACAACGTGATCTAGCGTCACACTAATCCGCCTTTCTTCGTTATAGGCAGGAATAATAACCGAGAGATACATGCGCGAAGTATAAATGAAAAAGTCAAAAATATACAACTTTGATTTTGGTTTCGGACTTAGTATTATAGTGTGTGTAGTGAGACTTGAATCTTGAATATATGAACGTCATTAGACAAACATCCATTAATCATCGGATGGCAATTATTTTTGCCATTCTGGTGTCAGTGATTACGGCTTTCCCGCAAGTCTATTTTCGTATTGATCACAAGGATCTTTACCAGGAAGGCACACAGGTTATAGAGATGTTGCCTCATGGCCCATGGGCGCAAAGGGTAAGAGAGATTCAGGATGGTCATGGCTTAGGTAACATACATCAAAAAGAGGGGAAAAATGATCCATATATTTACCAACCACTCGGGCCAATGATTGTTGCCTATGCAGGTAGTATCTTTAACTTAGACATAAATAATACTTTGTTGCTGTCTCGGTTCGTTCTTCCTTTTATTATTTTCCTTTTGATTTATGGTTTTGTTTTTTTGGTATCTAGAGACAAATTTGCCGCTCTTGCGAGTAGCATAGTGCTTTTACTTGCTGATTCTCTCATGAGTTACTCTGGTATTACCCAACTTCTTCAGGGTGTTAGTCCCGACCATTTTTTGCGACTGGCAAGACCGGTTAACCCGGCCGTGATTTATCTTTTTTTGTTTGCTTTTCTCCTGTTCTTTTGGCAATTTTACAGAAAGGGGAATTGGAAGCATGGCGCACTGAGTGTCATTGCGCTTGGCTTAAATTTTTATAATTATTTTTACACGTGGACTTATCTTTATGCTTTTGGGAGTATTTTGATCTTGCTACTTATTATACAGAGGAATTGGAAACAATCCTTGAGAATTGGAGGTGTCTTTGTTGGCGGGGCTATTGTAGCCATACCCTACTTTATAAACATGTATCGAGCCTCTCAGTTTCCAACATTTAAAGACATGGGAATAAGTAGTGGAATAATATTAAGCCACCAACCTCTGTTTATAGGCTCGTCAATAATTATTGCTCTTCTATTTTACCTTTTTTTATTTCCTAGAATTGATAAAGAGAAGTACCTGTTTGGCCTAGCGATATTACTTACTCCTTTTTTGACCATGAACCAGCAGGTATTGACTGGCAGACTTATGCAACCAGACCACTATCATTGGTTTTTTCATAAGCCACTTGCAGTGATTTTTGTACTCATTACTATTTTCTATCTTTTTGATCGGCGTCACTTAGATTTGTATAAAAAAATATTTGCGATTCTGGTGATTACTTCAAGTATAGCTACTGCTGTATTTATCCAAGCTTACTCTTATAAATATGACTCAAGGGATGGCGGCAAAATAGCTATCGAGAGGCAAAAATACGGACCAGTAATGGATTGGTTAAATTCTAATGTTGAAAAAGAAGCGCAGATATTTGGAACCAATGATACTGCAGAGATGGTTGTCCTCTACACTTCATTGAATGTACTTTATCATGATGGTATTTGCTGCACTTCGATTTCAGTTACCAAGACCACTCTATACGAAACCATGTTTACCTTTTTCAGACTTAATGAGGTCGATGCACAGTCGGCGTATGAAGCATTTTCTCGTGAGCGGGCATTCGTCTCAAGACATATCTTTGGTATTTATTATCGAAAGCTCTACGGTGCTTATGAAGCAATTCCCGATGAAAAATTTGAGGAAATTGTCGTACTCTACAAAACGACACTTTCTACCCCAACATCGCTTTGGCTGAAACAGATATTTGCTAAATATGAAGTCGAATATCTGGTTTGGGACAAAATAAAAGATCCTCTATGGCAGCTGGATAAGTACACATTTCTTGAAAAATCAGCGGAATTCGGCGACATTGTAATTTACCACTTTAATCCGTGAAAATTTTATTCCTTTCAGACGATTTTCCGCCACAGAGCTTTGGTGGAGCGGGGATTTCCACTTATGATTTGGCTTTGGGTATGAAAAAAACTGGTCAAGAGGTTTCTGTCATCACAACATGCAGGCGTGAAAGTGAGGCAGGAGAGATGGATTATAACGGACTCAAGGTCTTCAGAATCGCGAGCGATTATCCAGCTCGGTGGCGAGCTTATTTGAGCATTTATAATCCTCAAGTTTTGCGTAAGCTAGAGAGGAAGCTAAAAGAACTTAATCCTGATGTAGTTCATATTAACAATGTTCATTTCTATCTATCTTACTATTCTATAAAGCTCTCCAAACAATATGCGAAGAAAGTGGTATTTACGGCAAGGGATGCGATGTCATTTAGCTTCGGTAAATTGGAGACAGAGAAATATTTGAAGAATCTCGACGCGCGTATAACATGGTTAGACAGTCTTAAGCAGGCAAGAAGGAGATGGAATCCGTTTCGTAATATATTGATCAGACATTATTTGGGATATGCGGATAAAATTTTTGCTGTCAGTAATGCGCTCAAAGAAGCTCTCGCGCAAAATGGCATCAATGGAGTAGAGGTAATGCATACAGGTATAGATGTTTCAGAGTATCGCGCATTTTACGATAAACAACGTAAGAAGATAATTTTTTTCGCTGGTAGATTGAGTGATGCTAAGGGAGCAAGAGTTGTAGAGAAGGCGATGCAGATAATCTCGCAAGAAATACCCGAGGCAGAACTCTTGACCGCAGGTACAAATAGCCAATGGTTAAATAGGGAAGAAATGAAGAAGGCTTATGTGGCCTCTAGCGTGGTTATAGTGCCGTCGATTTGTTTTGATGCTTTTCCTAGAACGGTTATTGAGGCTATGGCGGCAGGGAGACCGGTGATAGGCACACGCTACGGTGGAGCTTCTGAAGCAATACTTGATGGTGTAACTGGTTATGTCGTCAATCCTTTTGATATTAAAACTATGGCGGAAAAAATCATGGGTCTCTTGCGGGATGAAGAGATGGCGGAGCGCTTCGGAAGAGCCGGGCGCGAGAGGGTAGAGTCCAAGTTCAATATCGACGATAAGATTGCTGAATTTTTAAATACTATTAAAGACGGCTAGAGTTTCCTTAGCCGCTTTTTCCCAAGAAAATATTTTGGCACGTTCATGACCCTTTTCGATTAATTCATCTCGTAAGCTCTTATCCGTCAAGACTTTTTCTATTGCTCCCGCTAGAGCTTCGGCGTCGCCGGTCTTAACGAGAATCCCCGCATTGCCAACAACCTCTGCAATGCTCGTATTATCGGCGGCGATAACCGGCACACCAAATTGCATGGCCTCCACAAGCGGAATACCAAAGCCTTCAAAACTAGAAGGGAAGACGAGAGCTTTGACTTTTTCATAAATCAAGCGTAAATTACCCCCGAACATATAGCCAGGGAATAAAACTCGCTCTCCTACACACTCGGATTCCGCCATGAGTTCCAGCTCTTTTTTTAATTTCTCTTTTTTAACAACACCGGCACATACTACACAAAGCTTTGGGAAACGGTCTTTCAAAATACCCAAGGCTTTGATTAGTACCGCATGGTTTTTGTGTGGCCATAGTGCAGCTGGATAAAAGACAAATTCAGAAGGGAGTCTGATAGTGACTGGAGTATTTTCAATCTCATGCGGGGCAAAATAGATTACCCCCATTTTATCCAAAGGTGCGTTATATTTATCCCGCAGTGTCTTTTTAGTATATTCAGATATAGCAATAAGTTTCTCTGAATGATCGACCGCGTATTTAGCATCCCTTCTTCTTTCTTCAAGGTAGTGGGTGGAAAAATTTTCAGGAAAGTAATCAAATTGAAGATCAAGAATAGTCGTAACATGCTTTATATCATCAAGGCCGCGAGGATATATTGTTTGAGATGGTGAAAAATAGATATTAATACCTTCCTTTTTTAAAAAAGCACTAACTTCTCCTCTAATAATATTCTCACGGGCGCGATTATCATCCCTTACTTTAGCCACAAGTTTCTTTAATGCTCTAAAGGGATTAATAAAAATATCGCGTCTAATATCAAAAACACGGAATTTAACATTAGAGAAATCATGATACGAGTCTTTGAAATATTTAATAGTTTCTGCGTGTCCCAAAAGATAGTAAGTATTATTACTGTCAGTCCTAAAAAGGGCAGGCAAAATATCTTCTATATAAATAAAAGCACCAGTAATACTCTTGGGTGACGTCAAAAAAAGATTTACCGCTATCTTCATCTAAATGGTTTGCTTAGTCCACTCAACGAGTCTATTTAGACCTTCTTCAATCTTCACTTTAGGTTCCCAGCCTAACGTTTCTTGGGCTTTGGTAATATCGCTTACATAATATTCCTGGTCTCCTACGCGCGTTGCTCCGAATCTTTTCTCTACTATTTTCCCCGTCATCTTTTCCAATCTCTCGATAGCTTCCAGGACCGAGATAGTGTTAGATTCGCCCCCGCCAATATTGTAGACTCCATCGCCCTTGTTTAAAGCAATGGCGGCAATGTTTACAAAATCGTCAACGTGGAGAATGTCTCTTACTTGTCTACCATCCCCGAAGATTGTGATTGGTTCTCCTCTCAATATTTTTAGAGCAAACCAAGAGATCCATCCTTGGCCGAGCATTCCGAATTGACGCTCTCCATAAATGCATGATTGGCGAAGCACCACGGTTTTAAGTCCATAAGTTCGGCCGTAATCAAGCACATATTGGTCGGCAGCGCCCTTGGAGCAGCCGTAAGGGGAGAGCAGATCAAGCGGCTCGTTCTCATTTATAGGTCGTGCGTTGCCTATGTGTCCATAAACTTTGTTGGTGGAAGAAAACAAAAGCGCCGGCTTTCTGCTCGATTTTCTGATGTATTCCAGAACATTGAGAGTGCCCAATGTGTTGTTTTCAAAATCTTCGTATGGATTTACGATTGATTCAGTGACTGTTACTTGTCCGGCCAAGTGAAAGACCTGATCATAATGCTCGGCATCGAAAGGAACTTTCTCTCGTATATCTCCTTTGATTATCTTTATACCCATTGGTTTTAGCCATTCCGCATTCTTCTCTGAGCCGGGTCGGGAAAAATTGTCCAAAATTGTTATCTCGTGATTGTCTTGAGAAAACTTTGCGGCCAGGTTACTTCCGAGGAATCCTGCTCCGCCTGTAATGAAAATTTTCATAATTATTTTTTGTAGCCAACCAAGATAATATTACCCGAGAACATAAGAGGATATTCCGAGCCGAAAAGCTTGGCTACGATATTCTGGCCTAATTTAATCAATGGGTTCCTTCTCATAGGCTGATATCTCGTCTGAATTTTGTCGAAACCGGCAACGTGGAGAAGTTCTTGGGCAAGAGTTCGGCTAAACGCAAACTCATGAGTAAGGTCGCTATAAAATGTGTGTATGCCTCTAGGGCTGTCGGCATTCGGCACTTCCATTATGAATATTCCTCCATGCCTCATTTTCTTGTTTATAAGATCGAGTAAGTACTGCACCTTTTCTTTCTTTATATGCTCCACAATATTGAAGGCCGTGACGACATCATAATATCCGTCACTTTTTGATTCTAAAAAATGGAAAATGTCGTCGCGAGCGACTGTTTTTAGACCCAGTTCTTTATTGGCGTAATTCACAAATTTCTCTAACAACTCTACTCCCTCGTAGTTCAAGTAGCCCAATCTTCGACAGGTATCAAGAAAAAGTCCATAACCACAACCCAAATCAGCTATACGGATCGATTTATCTTTAGGGAATAGGGGATCGATGAAAGTTGTTTTGTATTCAATAAACCTTCTTTTTTTGAGGTTATCATCTGGTTCGGGATAAAATTCTTCCATATACTTGAGTGTAAGTTATTTGGTAAGCTTTAAGCAAGCTACTGCAGATGCCGCT
>MHWZ01000029.1:18003-22789 GCA_001825475.1 Candidatus Zambryskibacteria bacterium RIFOXYD2_FULL_43_10
TACCGAAGGGTACAGTTATAAACAAGTGACCGCCTGGTTTCAAAATTCGTTTTAGCTCCGTAACTGCGACCAGATAATCTTCCGCTTTGTTTTCTTTATATTTAGGATCAGCAGTGTAAATTTTTGTATTATCCATGCCGATATGTTCAAGTGTGGAGATGCAAGTGATGATGTCGAAAGAATCAGACTTAAATGGTAAGTTGCGCAAGTCTTCGTATAAATAGGAGACGCCTCGCCGAGCGAAACAATTTTTCTCCGGATTTAAATTAACTATCGTTATTTTTTTAGTTGAAAGTTTAGGCTGATTTAGGATTATTTCGAAATTAAGCGCCGAACCAGCATCTAACAGACGAGCCTCTCCCTCCGGCAGGTTTTTCATTAACCAGAGATACTCAACTAAACGTTCATCTACTCTTTCGTCTTTAAAATCAGCAAGGAGCTTTTTGCCATCCAAAATCTCTTTAATGAGTCGCCATTTATGCTCGAAATATCCTCTTGTCCAGGGTTTTCTGCCGCGTAACTTATAGAAAAGCAGGTTTCTTTGAGAAGCTAAATTTCTGGCAAAATGAAATATTTTTTTTCTAAATTTCATGAGTTGATTTACAATCTCATTTAGTTTATTGTAACATAACATGCTCTGTTTAGATTTTACTAAAAAAACAGTTGTCGTTACAGGAGGGGCATCTGGTATTGGCTTAGCTACGGCAAAAGCTTTTTTGAGTTGTGGTGCGAATGTGGTAATCTGCGATCGTCGCAAAGCTGTACTGGAAGAAGCGATTCGAGACATAAAAGAAGATATTAAAAGTCAAGAGCGAATCCTAGCAGTCACCGGTGATTTGTCTCGAGAGAAAGATGTTTCTATGCTTGTAAATAAAACTCTTAAGAAATTCTCAGGTCTAGATATATTTGTTAATAATGCTGGGACTTGGATTCATACTCCCGTTCTTAGCCTCAAAGAGCGAGATATCTCTAAGATCATCGGTGATAATTTAATTACAACAATCTTAGGTACAAAACACGCTGCCCGAGGTATGACTAAGGGTGGAGTCATTATAAATACTGGCTCATTTGCTGCGAGAATGTCGAGACTTGGTTCCGGTCTCTACGCGGCGGCAAAGAGTGGAGTCGAGCAGTTCACACGTATTTCTGCGGCAGAATTAGCTTCGAAGAACATTCGTGTCAATTGTATTATTCCCGGTGTGATCCAAACACCCATGGCAAAGGCAAGTCAGGATAAAAACAAGAAAGAACTTCTAAGATCCATACCAATGGGGCGTTTTGGCACTCCTCTAGAAGTTGCCAATACCGTATTATTCTTAGCTTCTGATCTTGCGCAGTACATTACCGGGGCAAGTCTTGAGGTGACGGGAGGTAAATATACAGCCCAATTATGAAATATAAAAGATACGAGTTCAGTCTGCAATATCCCAAACCTCTCGCGAAAAATGAACTGAAGGATCTGATTACTGTTGCCCGTTCAGGCCTATTCTCGCGCTATGCAAGTGACTACACCAAGAAATTAGAAATTGATCTCGCCAGATATTATGGTAAAAAACATGCTGTCACCTGCACCTCCGGAACAGCCGCGCTTCATGGATGTTTAACGGCCTTAAATTTCCCAGTCGGTAGCGAGATTATCACAACGTCAGTGTCAGATATCGGCGTGGTCTTACCAATCATATACGAGAATCTTGTGCCGGTATTTGCCGATATAGATCCAGAGACTTACAATCTTGATCCAATATCTGTAGAGTCAAAAATTACTTCCAAAACAAAAGCGATAGTCGCAGTTCACTTGGCTGGTTCGCCGGCCGATCTGACTGCTTTCCAAAAATTGTGCAAAAAACACAACCTAGTGCTTCTGGAAGATTTCTCGCAAGCCCACGGAGCCATCTGGCATGGAAAAAAAGTGGGAAGCATCGGCTTGATGTCCTACGGCAGTTTCCAACAAAGTAAACAAATAACTTGCGGTGAAGGCGGGGTAATAGTCACAAACGATAATAATCTGGCATACCGAGCGCTTATCGGTGTGGACAAAGGCTGGCAGAGAGCTAAACCATTAGAAGGACGCTTCTATGAATTCTTGGCTCCCAATCTTCGTTTCAATGCAGTCCAAGCGGCGATTCTCAAGCCCCAACTAAAGCGACTTGATGTCTTGATTGGGAAGAAAAGGAAGCTAGCGCGTCTTGTCTATAAGGCAATGAATCCCATATCAACGTATATCAAAATGCAGAAGATTCTAGATAACTGTACCAGTTCGTATTATTCATTTCCGATGTATGTGACGGGAGATGAAAAAATGCGCGATAAACTTCTAAAGCTTCTCAACGATAAATACAATCTCCGCGCGGCTTATGGATATGCAAATCCGGTTCCTCTCTATCAATGCGTTACGGCACTTATGAATCCTGTAAAATATGGAAAAGGATTCAAATACAGTAAACATAAATATCCGCAAGGCCTCTGTCCTAATGCCGAAGCCCTGCTCAAAAAATCATTCCTCATCCCTTTTAATGAAAATTATACTGAAAAAGAGATGAAGAATATTGTAGATCGGGTTGTTACCGCAGTCCGGGAAATCACCTCGTAAATTATGATTAATATGCAAAAAAAACCAAAAGTTATCTGCATGGTGCCAGCGAGACTTGGCTCTACTCGTCTGCCCAGTAAAGCTCTAAAAGATATCATGGGACTACCCATGATCGTCCATACTTGCAAAAGAGCTCAATTAGCGAAGACAGTCGATGACGTATATCTGGTGACGGACACTGATGAAGAGCTTAAGACCGTAGGGGAAGCCCATGGGATAAAGGTAATCATGACCGGGATGCCTCCGAGCAATGCCACGACCAGTGTCGCCAAGGCTGTAGAAAATGTTGATTGTGATATCGTGATAGTGTTGCAAGGAGATGAGCCTTTAGTTAATCCTGATCATATTGATACCATCACTCAATCCTTGATTGATGATCCAGATCTCGAGATAGCTATTGGCGCTACTCCATTTACCAAGCACAACAGCCTTTCCGACATCAAGGCCGTTCTTGATCTAGAGGGAAACGTGTTGTATTGTTCCCGTACCGATATACCAGTAACAAATAATAAGGGTGAGGTTAAAGAGATGCTTAAACTCTGCTTCACTGTTCCCTTTAGAAAATCTTTGATTCAAAAGTATCTCACTTGGGAAGAGACACCTCTTGAAAAAATTGAAGATAATCATTTTCTACGCTTGCTCGAACACGGTATTCGTATGCGAGCGGTAATTATTGAAGGCGGTAAAATTAGTGTCGATACTCAAGCAGACTTGGACGAAGTGCGTGAGCTTATGAAGGAAGATAAATTACGATTAACGTATATGAAAGATATATGAAATGGAAGGTATTATTATCAGTACCCTATCTTCTGCCGGTACTCGAAGAATACCAGCCACTTTTTGATAAACATGATATTGAACTGGTGATCACTCGCACCAAAGAGTGTTTAACAGAAAAAGAATTATTGGAAATCGTATCTGATATTGACGGCACTATCTGTGTTGATGATCATTTTACCGTTCGGGTGCTCGAAGCGGCTCCGAAGTTAAAGGTAATCTCAAAATGGGGAACAGGTATTGACGCTATTGATCTCGATGCAGCCAAAAGATTAGGGATTGTGGTACGCAATACGCCTAACGCGTTTACCCACGGAGTGGCTGATACTGCTCTCGGTTATATGCTCATGTTTGCCAGAGGACTTGTGGCTCTTGATAAAGATATGAAAGCGGGACTATGGCAGAAGCGAGAGGCTGTCGCCTTACACGAATGTACTCTTGGGGTTATCGGAGTAGGTAATATCGGCCGTGCTGTCATTCGTCGCGCCAAAGTTTTTGGGGTGCGTATCTTGGGCTATGATATCGCCGGAATTGATGAAGATTTTGTTAAAGAAACTGGCGTCGAAGTTGTTTCTAAAGAAGTGCTTCTGCGCGAGGCGGATTTCGTTTCATTGCATTGTACGCTTAACCTTACTTCTCATAAGATTATTGCCGAAAAAGAATTAGCAATGATGAAGCCTACTGCCTTTCTTATCAATACCGCACGCGGTCCTTTAGTCGATGAGGCCGCATTAGTCAAAGCACTCCAGTCAAAAAAGATTGCCGGCGCAGCCCTTGATGTCTTTGAAGTAGAACCATTACCTGAAACAAGTCTTTTAAGAACTTTCGATAACGTGTTTCTAGCGCCACACAATGCCAACTCGAGTTTCGCGGCCCGAGATAGGGTCAATAAGTTAACAGTTGGTTATTGCCTTGAGGAATTAGCCAAACTTACTTAGATAAGAAGAAGCCCGTACGCGTGAACACGCGTACGGGCTCTGATGCACAAATTGATTTCAAACCAACTGATGTCGTAAGGGCTTGCCACGGAGACCTACTTCCAGGTGTTCGGCGGCGATCTGTCCCATCCGCGAGCGAGTCTCAATTGTGGCGCTCGAGATATGGGGAGTGATCACCAGATTATCCAAGGCAAGCATGGAATGATCGCGTGGCAAGGGCTCCGGATCTGTTACGTCGAGCGCCGCGCCAGCGATCCTTCTTGTGGTAAGAGCTTCGGTGAGAGCTTGATGGTTGAGTGTTCCTCCACGACCAACGTTGATGAGGTAGGCGCTCTGCTTCATGAGTGCGAGTTCCTGTTCGCCGATCATGTTTCGAGTGCTCTCGGTGATGGGTAGAGTTAGTACCACGAAATCGGATTGTGTGAGGAGATCTGAAAGTGGCGTATAGGTCGCGATACTATCAGCTTCCGGTTTTCTGTGG
>MHWZ01000029.1:22831-23386 GCA_001825475.1 Candidatus Zambryskibacteria bacterium RIFOXYD2_FULL_43_10
TGCCGAAGCCGAAGTGTCCACGCCGAGCTACTTGGTAGCCGACGTTTCCCATGCCCACGATGCCGAGAGTTTTTCCCGCAACGTTGCGGCCCACAAAGAGGCTTGGATCGAAAGCTCTGAACTCAGGTCCTCGGGCATAGTGGTCGCTCATCACGATATTGCGAGCAACTGTTAACATGAGGCCCATAGCCATATCGGCCACAGTCTCATCCAAAATATTGGGAGGCAGGCTGGCCACGGGGATGCCTCGCACGCGAGCATCCTCGTGCTTGATGTGGTCAGTCCCTCGGCCGAAGCAGACGATGATCCGAACTTTCGGCAATCGATCGAGGAGTGCACCGTCCACCTTGAAGTGGCTGTGGAGGAGTACGGCTTCGATGTTGGGAAGGATTTCTGACGCAAACTTTGGATCGTCATGCCACACGTGGAGCTGATATGTGCTCTGATTGATTGCTTCTTGTAAGTATGGCGGAAAGGGTTCATCGATCAATATCTGATACATATTTTCCTCCTGTTTTTAGTGTAGAATATACAAGAACTGTCTTTTATAAGTCT
>MHWZ01000030.1:0-227 GCA_001825475.1 Candidatus Zambryskibacteria bacterium RIFOXYD2_FULL_43_10
ATACGGTTTCAGGTCTATTTCACCGCCCTCTCGGGCTGCTTTTCACCTTTCCCTCACGGTACTAGTTCACTATCGATCTCCAAGAGTATTTAGCCTTACCGGTTAGTTCCGGCAGATTCCCCCGAGCTATTCGTGTCTCGAGGTACTCAAGAACGGTAACAAAAGAGACGTCTGATTTTCGGTTACGGGACTATTACCCCCTAGGGTGCTACTTTCCAGAAGCTTCA
>MHWZ01000030.1:307-4472 GCA_001825475.1 Candidatus Zambryskibacteria bacterium RIFOXYD2_FULL_43_10
TTCCAAGGTCGAACCTTTATAGAAACCAAAGAATGAAACTAAGTTTGGGCTGTTTCGTTTTCGCTCGCCGCTACTAACGAAATAACTACCCGCCTAGACTTGCCCGCTTCGACTCTTTCGAATCGAGGCGAGCGCCTACGCGAGGCTGGTTGTTCTATTTTCCTCCAGTTACTGAAATGTTTTACTTCACTGGGTGTGTTCTCTATCTAATTGATAGAGTATCTGCAATAGCAGATGGGTTTCCCCATTCGGACATCTTCGGATCAAAGGTTGCTAGGCACCTCCCCGAAGCGTATCGCCGCCAAGCCACGTCCTTCATCACCTTCTTGGAGTCAAGGCATCCACCGTACGCCCTTAAATTTCCTATTAGGAAACTTAAAAACCACTTATCCCGATTCTTTTTCAAGAATCGAGGATCCTCGATTTGATAAATCAAATCGGGACTAATTTGAGTCTCTCTTCGTCCCGTCCAGGCACGAAGAGATCCTGCTCTGTCCTGCTAAATGAAATCAATTTCACTTAGCGTTTTTTCCACCGCCCTACAATCAGGCAGTGGAATTCTTTTCTCCATCTATATGTATAAAAGACCCCCGTCTAACTACTACACATGATGGCATTCCGTTGTCAAAGTTCTAACCCAGAAATTGAAACCCCGCCGGTTTGACACGGCGGGATTTACACTCACAAAGCAACATTAAAATTGCTTTCGCCGTTTCAAAAGTTGTGAATTTCTAAACATTTCTAGGTAATTACTATTCTATACCCTATTAAATTCCATGTCAACAAGATGTATCTGTTATATTTATCGAGGGGAGGACTCTGACTAGCAAGAACGGTTCTTGCTAGTTAATATTATATGCCTCCATTCAATCTATCTTTTTATTTGCGAACAGCGCTCTCAGATTCTAGCCTACTATGATATATCATAGCAGTTGGCAATTATTGAGAGATGCGAGGAATTGCTAGTTAGACTCGTCGAGATTTTATGGCAGTGCGAATGATGAGGACGAGAGAGATGAGGAGAAAAAGGCTGGGAAGGATAGCTGATGCGATTTCAGCTTCTGTCGGACCGCCGATCCACGAACCTGTTGATTGTTCAATGTTGAAAGCATAGAGGAGACCGCCGAGCATGATGGGGAATCCGATGGCGGCGAACTTGGCCCAAGTGATAAAAACTTGGCGGGGGAGGGAGAAGAGAATGAGGGAGATAAGAATAATGGGTATAAGTGACCAAAAGATCGGTTCAATAATATTACTAGTTGATTCAATGCACCCGCTACCACCTTGATTATAGGAAGGACAGAGGTAGTCAACTACAGGGTCAAAATACCAGACAAAAAATACTACGAACAAAGAAGGTAGAAACAATATTGAATTAATTTTTCTATAACTCATATATTTATTTTACCACTTCTTGTTTAATAGTCTCAATCACTTCAAGTAGTTCATTTGCATCACTTTCAGATAAGGTTCCTTTTGCCTTGAATCTTTCAATAACAACAACCAAACGTTCAAAGCTCTTATCGAGCTTTTTATCATTATTTGCGTAGCATTTCTTCTTATTTTTGTCCTTCTTCTTATTGTCGCATTTATTCTCTGTCTCAAGAATCTTCTCAACGCGCTCCAGTATTTTTATCAATCTTTTCTTTTTCTTCTCCGGCAAATCAAGGGCAAGGATGATGCCTTTCAAGATCTTGATTAGATTCTCGTCAGAAATTCCTGTGGTGTGGTCAATCTCTGTATCGGCCGTGCCATCGCCGTCAATATCTAGCTTCAATACGGGAGTGGTATCTTCCTCGATAGTAACTTTTGCTATTGTGCTTGCTGTGACGGGAATGTCCTCATAGAGAACGGTGTTCGTCGCCTCATCAGCTACTACTTCATGGATAGCAAGAGTAAATGTACCTAGATTAAGACCTTTTAACTCTATGGTCGTTGATGTACCTGTACTACCCACATACTGTCCTTCTCCAATTTGCCAGTAATAACTATTGGGTATTTGTTCTTCGTAGAGTTTGAGATCAGAATCCGTATCAGGATTTGGTATGGGACCGGTATGGAGGGTGCCCTCGTAGAGATGAATTGTAACCGGGGAATGGACTTCGGCGCGGAGACGCTTATTTGCGTCTGGTTCTAATGGGACAGTGGTTCTGATAAATTCTGGCAGTGTGGTCGTGGCTCCATGCCTGATGAGTGTTGAGATGAGAGTCTGAAGTGGATCAATTTCGAGAATGTTTTTGTGGGAACGATTAACAGTAAGACCTTTGTTGTGTTCATTAACTTCTACATAATACCTCTCCCCTCCCAAATGATCGGCCGAGATACCTACCACCGTCACATCGCCTTCTAATGTGATAAGCGGCTGAGGATCAATGAAATTCATATTTTGGCACACAGACTGATTCTCATTGCACACTTTCTTTGTCATCACGCTGTACCGAATGCCTCGAATAGTATCAAGCCCCCAACCAACGACCTCGATCACATTAATTTCTGTCGGAGGGATCCATTGGTCAAGAGTCAGATGTCGAGTCTCCGCGTTGGTTAAGAAACTTTCTTTAAGAACATTTG
The DNA here is from genome assembly GCA_001825475.1 of Candidatus Zambryskibacteria bacterium RIFOXYD2_FULL_43_10. GTDB lineage: Bacteria > Patescibacteriota > Minisyncoccia > Phycocordibacterales > Zambryskibacteraceae > UBA5004. Next base: position 2,879 of record MHWZ01000030.1, read on the forward strand.
GATTTTGGGTATCGTTTGGCGAAGGTTCAGTTCTTCCTCCGTACCCACCGCGTAGGAATTTCCGCAAGATATCATAGTTTGAAATAGAGTTATCATAGATGTTTCTAAACGCTTGGGTTACTAGGGTATTTTCATCAAACTCAATCACAGGGCGGACGGGGCCCAGAGCTTCAAGAGCGTCGAAATACGCGCGGGAAGGAAGGAGGGTGTAGGCGCTCTTCATGTTTTCGGCGAGCTCTCGAGTGTCTTCTTTGCTCGGGAAGTTTAGAAGATATGGATCCATTCCGTGAAGCATTTCCATGATTGCCGCCGGCGTGCCCAACTGCGGCGTGGCAACCATGACCACCTGATCAATGAGATTTGCTTTACCCTGTCTCTCAAGTTCGTTGATAAGCTCTTTCGCGACCAGTCCGCCATTAGAATGCGCGATAAGCGTTACTTTCTTTGTCAGGGAGGAACTTGCCATTTGTTCAATGCGAGCAATCATTGCGTATGTGCCGTTCTTAAGCGCGATTGGATTTGTCGCGACATCTTTCACATCCATGCGCCAGTCGTATGGCAGTGCTTCAAATTCTTGAATATCACCATTGAGAACCATCTCATTCATGCGGACAAGAAATGTCTTATAAATGTTTACCATGTAAGCTTCGTCAATCACATCTCTCGTGTAAATACCGGAGTCTAAACTTTCGCCGGTTGTGGAAGAGAGTTTAAGAGCATTAACATCATTACTGTTATTAGGAGTCCAGAGTTGGTTCTCAAAAAGCACTCCTTCTTTATACAAGCGACTTGCTTCAAGGCCGGGAATAAACGCTACTGACGAACAACATTCCCTTTCTTCCAAAATCGTAAAACTTATTGTTTCTATAAATTTCGGATACTCATCCCGGTCTTCTGTCTGTGCATAGGCAGTAGAAATGATTGAGTGAAAAAGTCCGGCCAGAAATTTGCGAATAAATGGTGAGTACTCGAGTTGAGGCTCTCCGAAATCATAAATATCAACCTCGTAAATACCCTCTTTCTCCCAGGAGACTCTGGGTGTTCCGAAAATATCATCATAGCTGTATTCAACCAACTCCCTTTGCCCTGTTTCGGGATTTAGGAAATACAAATCACCATCTATGTTAAAACCGTCGCCTTCAATATAAAAATCTTTCGCGACACCGAACGGCACGTAATAAATGCCTCCGTCTTCCATCTCAAGTTCATAAGTGGTGGCACCGCTGTTCGGATCATATGAATACCAAACAAATTTTGATGAAGAACTTTCCGCATTTGACAGATATGGAAACGCTAGACTTATGATCAGTACCGAGAATAGCAATAATCTATTTCTCATCACTGTGTCCTAAAGAAAAAATGTTTCAAAGTCTGAAACCACCTATCTATAATTCCAGAACTTTCTTCCGGCGTGACAGCATCTATTACTGAAGCGGTTTGAGATTCATTATTTTCTGTCTCTACAAACTCTTCTGTGGTTGATTTTTCAATTGTGGAGTTAGAGAATACTCTTGCTTTAGCAACACTTTGCTGATTAGAAAGAATTGCAAGCTGTTGTCGAAGAGTGGAAAGTTGATTATTAACTTGGGCGATT
>MHWZ01000030.1:4490-5245 GCA_001825475.1 Candidatus Zambryskibacteria bacterium RIFOXYD2_FULL_43_10
AGATTCAATCCGGTTACATTCGCGCCAAAAGATATTTTTTGTCCAGATTTAATAATTGTGTCTTTAGGAAAGGCAAAAATTTTACCTCCCGCCACCAGCACTCTGCCGAAAAGACTGGCTTCATTCTTTGCATTATTAGTTATCTCTACCCTCTCATTTGACGCGTGAGTAATGGCAAAATTTGGATTAATAATCTTCACATTTGCTCGAGATACCGCCTTGTCCTTAGGTCCAGACACATTGAGCATTAGCGCGTATTCACCGGGATACAGATAAGTGTGACTAACTACATCGCCAACCCCCTCACTGCCATCGCCAAAGTTCCAGACAAAAACACTATTATTTTTATATTCTAGATTTGTCTCCACCTCAAATTCAAGCGGGCTACCCGCAACACCCAAACGATCTCTGCCTGCGCTTACTTCGAATCCTGGCAAAGTTTTCAAACTACTCAAGGAAACAGCGCCGTAGTGAGAAGAAGACAACCCAGAAGATGAGGAACTTTGATTGACAGAAGTAGAGTTGGCGGTGGAAGATTCTTCAGTTGTGGTCTCTGTTGTAGTAGAAGCAGATGCAGAATCTGAAATCGTAATGATTTGATTAGCATTCCAGACTTCACCACTAGTCCTGCCAGTAGCTTTAACAGTGAGGGTAAATGTCCCCTTCGTGGAATCTCTGTATCTGAAATTTTTATTAGCGCTTCCTGTTGAAATAATTTTTGTAACCGCATTCTCACTGGATGGACTCAGAAATTC
>MHWZ01000031.1:0-16439 GCA_001825475.1 Candidatus Zambryskibacteria bacterium RIFOXYD2_FULL_43_10
TCAGCGAAACGGTTGGAAACATTTTACCGTTTGGCTCCGGGGATAATACCAACTTACCCATCTCACTAACTGATGATGAATTTGGAAATGACGCCTTTAATAATGGCGGTCAAACTTTTGATGAATTCGGGTCGCCGGCAGCGAATCTCTTTCGTATTTCCGACACTCCGGCCGCGGGAATAATAATTCTCAAAAAAGGTGGCACGACTGTTGTGCGCTATATGGATCGCGCCACAGGACATATATATGACACAGATTTGGCAACGCTCGCAAAGACAAAAATCGTCAACCAAACTCTGCCGAAAATTTATGAAGCCCATTTTAGATCGGATGGCAACGCGGTTCTTATTCGCTCTCTCAAGGATGATTCCGATGTAGTGGAGAATTTAGTGCTTACTCTCACACCCCCGAAAAGCACCTCGACAGAGACCCTTTATTCTGTTTCTTCCGCTCCGGTTCGCGGAAATATAAATACCATTGCCGTTGGTTCGGGCAATACCCTCTTTTATTCTCTGCGGGACACCTCGTCCATCGTATCTGCGACCTTTAGCGGCGTTGGCGCCAAAACTCTATTAACCTCCCCATTCACTGATTGGCGTTTGGTCGCGGCGGGAAATAACTTGATTATCCATACAGAGGCCAGTGCAAACGCCTCCGGGTTCGCCTACAAACTTGGCACGTCAAACGGGGTCTTAGCAAAAATTCTCGGCCCGCTAAATGGGCTGGTGGTAATTCCAAATGTTTCAGGTAATAGAGTATTGTACTCGTATGTTGAAAATAATGAAACGAGATTATTCGCCAAAAATCTTACAAATAATGCGTTGAGTGAAATATTGCCGACAACAATCGCGGAAAAATGTATTTGGAGCATCAAACAAATAGACACCGTCTTCTGCGGCGCACCCATTGATGGTTTGGGTCCTAATGAACCGGACGATTGGTATAGAGGGGCGACACATTTCTCCGACAGCATCTGGCTCTTTAACACAGGCGCTGAATTTGCCCAGGTTTTATCAGAACCCAAAACGAAGTTTGGCGTCGATCTTGATTTGGCGGAACCGAAATTGTCACCGGATGAAGATTATCTTGTCTTTATAAACAGAACTGATTTGTCTCTTTGGGCGCTTAAGCTAGAATAGCTTCTAGCTGTTAGCTGCCAGCTTTTAGCTTTAAATTCAATCGAAAAAACTATGCCAATAAGAAGAGGTGTATGGACTGACGTCTCAAATGAGGCGCGCCGCAGTATCTATACCCTCAAATATAGCAGAGGGGAGAAATAGGGGAACAAGAAAAGATTTTGTCCAATTCTTAAGGATTTCAAGCGGTTCAGTGGCTGAATTACAAACTCAAATTGAAATCGCAAAACAACTACCGAAAACTTCTACGTTCTCTTATGAAGAAACAGAGAATACCCTTAACGAAATCTCAAAGATGCTATCTTCAATGATCAGAAAATTGAATCTTCCAAAGCTAACAGCTGAAAGCTAGAAGCCAATAGCTAAGAAGTTTTTGTGAGTTTCCTACGAACAAAAACTTCTTGGCCGATACTAAAAAGATTGGTAGTAAGCCAATAGAGAGCAATGACACCAGAGATGTTATAGGAAATAAAAAAAACTATCACCGGGAAAAAATATTTCATTTGAGTTTGCATACTCCTGGTAAGATTATCGCCAAATGAATTACCTTTAGGCGGGGCTTGTCCTTTTGTAGAAATTTGGAATTGGAAAAAGGTGGAAACAGCGGCCAACAAAGCAAGCGTGACGCTCTTGGTAGTAAGGTCGAGAAAACCAAGAAAGGTGGCACTTGTATATTCCGGCGCCGCTACAAACGAATACAAAAGAGACATATCAACTTTAGGGAAATAAAGAAAAATCTGATATAGGGCGAGAATGATTGGAATTTGAATAATAATAACGAAAATGCCCGAAAATGGATTAACTCCTTTTTCTTTATAAAGAGCTAGGGTTCGCCTTGCCTGTTCTTCGGTGTTATTTTTATATTGTTCTTTAATTTTGGCCAGATCCGGAGCAATCGCCGCCATCCTTACTTGGGTAAGAACCGCCTTTTTAGAAAGCGGAAATATGATTAGGCGAACTAAGATCGTAAGAATAATAATGATGACCCCGGCGTCGGCCCATGGTAATATTTTGAACAAAATTACTAAAGTGTTATAAAGAGGGTCAAAGAAAAAAGTGTGATAAATAAAAGACATTAGATTATCATAAGTGATTTTAATTCTTTTTCCAATGCTTCTCCCTTAATTTCTTCCGCCCCCGGCTTGGCAATAATAAAATAAGTGGCTGGTTTAAGATGGGAAGTAAATTTTTGCAGTATTGGACGAACCCGCCGGCGAATTCTGTTACGGACAACGGCCTTCTTAGAAATCTTTTTTGAAACAGAGATTATCAGTGTAACTCTAGCGGCCGGAGTAACACGCAAATAAAAATGGGCCATCAGACCGAAAGACGTGCCCGTCCCTTTCTTCGCCTATTTCTAATAATCCTTTTTCCGGTAGATGTTTTTTGTCTTGACAAGAAACCGTGAGTTCTCGCCCGTTTGCGTTTTTTTGGTTTATATGTGACTGACATATTATTCTCAACAAGTTATCAACATATTATAAACATTTTTCGGCTTTTTCACAAGTTTTCATCATACCCTAAAAAGATATACTATGTTACCGAACGAATTCTTTCATGGATTACAAACAACTTTGGCAAAGCGTTTTAGTGGAAATGGAGTTAAGCATCTCAAGCGCCAATTTCACAACATGGTTTAAGGATACTTATATAGTAAAAGGGGAGGGTGGAGTAGTGGTACTCTCTGTGCCCAACGCCTTTGTTAAAGAGTGGCTCCTGACCAAATACCACCATACTATTCTCAAGAGTTTAAGGGATCTTGAGAATTCCGTTCATGCCGTAGAATATGTGGTAAATAAAGAAGGCGCCCGCAAGAAAGAGGAAAAATCAGACCAAAAACTTCATATGAAAGCGCTTCCATTGCCGGAGACTATGGTAAACAAGGACGATAATTTAAATCCGCGCTACACTTTTGAAACATTTGTTGTGGGTCCCTTTAACGAACTGGCCCATGCGGCCGCCCAAGCGGTGATTAAAAAACCCGGAGTTATGTACAACCCGCTCTTCATCCATGGATCTACTGGTCATGGTAAAACTCATTTGATTCAAGCGATTGGCAACCATATTAAAATCACCGATCCTAGTAAAAAAATTTATTATATGACTTCCGAACAATTCGGCCAAGACTGTATGAACGCTCTTCAAAATCAAAAAATGTCCGTTTTTAAAGAAAAATATCGTAAATACGATGTTTTAATCGTTGATGACATTCAATTCTTTTCTGACAAACAAAAATTTCAAGAAGAATTGTTCCATTTATTCAATACTCTATACGACAACAACAGACAGATTATATTTTCTTCCGACAAACACCCTTATTTCATTACCGGTCTTGAGGAAAGATTAAAATCCCGACTCTCCGCCGGGATGACAGTCGATATTCCCGCGCCAGACAAGGAATCAAGAATTGCTATTATTTCTAGAAAGGCGCAGCAGCAAAACATTGTTCTGTCGCCAGAGATTATTGATTATCTGGCCCATACTATAAACGGCAATATCAGGGATCTTGAGGGGGTTGTTAATACCTTGCTTTGCCACACCCAACTCAAGAGCCGAGAAATATCGATGGCCGATGTTAGAAATTACATAAAAGATAATGTAAAACCGAGGAAAACTATCGCCATCAAGGACGTTGTTAGGATAGTTTCTGATTTCTACAACATTAAGGAGGGTAGTATTTACGAAAAAACCAGACATAAAGAGGTGATCCGTCCGCGTCAAATTATTATGTATCTTTTACGTGAAGATTTTAACATCTCTTATCCATCAATTGGCCAAAAACTGGGCGGGAGAGACCATACTACAGTTATTTACTCGTGTGAGAAAATAAAAACCAGTATAAAGGCGGATCAATCATTATTGGAAGAGGTTGGCCAGATTAGAAATTTATTAACGGTATAAAGTTATGTGGAAAAACAACGAAAATAGTGTTAGCGAGTTGTTGAAAAAATATTTTTTATATCCATATTTAAAAAATAATATTCAGATTCCATAACTTATCCTCATGTTAACTAAAAATCGAACAATAAAATACGGCTTATCAACAAAACAAAGTAGATAATACACATATTCACACATCTAATAGTAATAATAATTTTATATATATATGAAAATAGAATGTATTAAAGAACAATTAGAAGAAGCGTTAAATAAGGCAGTTAAGATAACTGGTAAAAATATTACCTTACCTATATTAAATGGTTTTTATTTAGAGGCCCACCAAAACCTTCTTTCGATAAGAGCAACTAATTTAGATCTCGGTATTTTAATTACTTTACCTGTTAAGGTAATTGAACCGGGGGTAGTTGTGGTTCCAGCTCAGATAATTTCTTCTTTCATTTCCTCATTATTTAAAGATAAAAATATTACAATTGACTCTAAAAATCAAATATTGGAAATAAAAACATCAAACACAAAAACAAGTATTAAAATCCTCCCCCACGAAGATTTCCCCATTATTCCCCAAATAAGCGAAGATAAAACCTTTTCAATACCAACAAGAGATTTTGTTTTTGGTATAAAATCTGTTATTTACGCGGCGGCACTGGGAAGCATTAAGCCGGAACTATCATCGATTTCTATAACCTATGGAGATGGTCTGTTGGTTTTTGCTACCACAGACTCGTTTAGACTCGCTGAAAAAAAGATAAGAGTAAAAAAGATTCCACACTTCAAACAAATTCTTATTCCTCAGAGAAATGCCATGGAGATAATAAGGATTTTTGATAAGGGCGACGAAGAGATCTCGATTTCCGTGGCGGAACATCAAATGGGTTTAAGGTCACAAAACATTTATCTTGTCTCGCGCACCATCGAAGGTATCTTCCCGGATTATAAACAAATTATTCCCAAAGAAACCTCCTCCAAGGCAATTCTACTTAAACAGGATTTAATAAACTCGCTTAAAACAAGTTTTATCTTCTCAGATAGTTTTAATCAACTTACGCTTAAACTTTTGCCCAAGACCAAAAGTTTTGAGATTGAGTCAAAAAATTCCACCGTGGGCGAAAGTGTCTGCGGTATTGATGCTGTTTTGGAAGGGGAGAACATTTCTATTAATGTAAACCACCGATATTTTATGGACTGTCTCCAATCCATTACAACCGATAGCATCTCACTCTCTTTTGGCGGTCAAGCCAAACCAATTATTATCCAAGGGGTGGGAGATACTAGTTTTCTCTATCTTGTAATGCCCATGAATCAATCATAGTTAAATTTAAACCTAAGGACTTATTTTATTAAAATCCGCCCAAAGTTTAACGCCATATTCCCAATTTTGAAATTGAGGGTCAGTGGAAGGGTCTTGAGGTATGGGGCCGCGGGGATTATCTTTCTCAACCCAATAAAGGATGGAATGAATGCCACCCGTTGTCCAATCGCCACGTAGAACAGGTTTTAATTCACTCAGATCTTCCGGTGATGGCGGAGTAAAAGTTTCGATGGGGAATTTAGGTAAAACCTGCTCCATATATTCATGCCAAAGGGGGGCGACCACAAGACCTGAAACTTTTTTCTCCATAGGGCGATTATCGTTATTACCCACCCACGCTCCCACCACAAGATTGGGGGTGTAGCCGACAATCCAGGCGTCGCGATAATCGTTTGAGGTGCCCGTTTTAACTGCTACAGGACGAGCTGGTATGTAGAGAGCTGAGTTTGCCCCGAAGCCTGGTGTTCGCGCGGTGTTATCAGACAGGATATCTGTAATGAGGCGCGAGACATCTTCCGGTAATACCCGTCGAGGGGCTGGAGTGTGTCTATCAACAATATTGCCCGCCAAGTCTTCTACCCAAAGCACGGGATTATAGGGATTACGAACACCGTCGTTAGCAAATACGGAGTACGCCGAAGTCATATCAAGAAGAGAGACTTCTCCGCCTCCTAGTACTAGCGACAAACCATATCTCTCAGGGTCGTTAAGGGTTTCTATCCCCATGCTTTTGGCCGTTGATATTGAATCACTCACTCTGGCGAGATATATTCCTTGGACTGCGGGAATATTTACCGATTGAGCTAGGGCGTTTCTTATAGTCATTGGTCCCCGGAACCGGTCGTCGTAATTACTCGGGGCGTAACAAATATCGTCTGTAGTAAAATTGTCTGGTGCGCAATTAGCGGCAAATTGAATACGAGTATCATATAGAATTGTTTGATCAGTATAACCCTTCTTAAACATCGTTGCATAAATGAATGGTTTGAATGTAGAGCCCGGTTGGCGGAACCCCGTGGTAACATTAAAATTTCCGTCGATTTCTGTATCAAAATAATCACGCGAGCCAACCATCATTAAAATATCACCACTTTTTGGATCAATTGCCACCAGACCATTATTTTCACCACCAAACTTTTCTTTATTTATCACACCATATTTTTTGGATATCGCCTCGGCTTTTTCCTGAAGCGAGTAATCTAGAGTGGTTATTATTTTATAATTCCCGTTTTGCAGAGCATCCTCACCGTATCTCTTGGCCAGGAAGTTCAGAACAAAGAAAACGAAATGTGGCGCCTTAATACCTCCCGTGTTGAGTCTGGGTTTGAATTCCACTTTCCCCTTTTTTGCATTTTCGTATTCCGCTTCCGAAATAAAACCGCTGGCAAGCATTTCGTAAAGCACTAAATCCTTTCTCGCCCCCAATTCAGAGAGGTTGGGACCATAGGGTGAATAATAAGTGGGCGCCTTTGGCAGGGCGGCAAGGTAGGCCGATTCGGCCAAGGTGAGTTGGGATGCTGGTTTGCCAAAGAAGTTTTGTGCCGCTTCCCCTACGCCGTAAACTGTTCCCCCATAGGAGATTTCGTTTAGGTAGAGTGATAAAATCTCACTTTTTGTTAGAATTTTTTCCAGCTTAACGGCCAAAATCAACTCTTTCAACTTTCTGGTCGGAGTTTTGTCTTTGGTAAGGATTGAGTTTTTGACCACTTGCTGGGTAATGGTCGAACCACCCTGGCTAAAGGACAGAGTGCTTAAGTTTACAAGCACCGCCCTTAGAAATGAGGTCCATCGAAATCCGTTATGCGAGTAAAAATTTTTATCTTCAATAGCCACTGTCGCGGCTACAATATAAGGCGATATGTTTTCAACCGCGAGTCGCTCCCTCCGGACGTCGCGCGACATATCATAGAGCAGAATTTCTCCGGTACGGTCGTAAATTTTTGTTGATTGGTCAATCTTGCGCTCCGATATATCTTCTAGGGCCGGGATGCGAAGCGAAGCCGTCCACAAGATCAACACACCCGAGACGACCAAACCCAGAGCCGCAATCGCCAAAATGTAGTTGGAGCGGTGATTTTTTTTAGCCATTTCCTACGAAGAAACCCATTCTAGCACATTTCACTTTTGGGCCGAACGTGCTAAATTGACCAGTATGGATAGGGAAATAGAGGAACTGTTAACCCGCGGAGTGGTGGAAATTATTGATCAAAAGAAACTTGAGAAAAAACTTGCTGCTGGAAAAAAATTAAGAGTTAAACTTGGTATAGACCCCACTAGTCCCAATCTTCATCTTGGCCGTTCAGTGCCATTGTTTAAGATGCGTGATTTCCAAAACTTAGGACACACCGCCGTACTAATTGTTGGAGATTTCACCGGAGTAATTGGTGATACTTCTGATAAGGAAAGTGAGAGACCAATACTCTCACGGGAGACTATAGAAGAAAATAAAAAACATTATTTTGATCAAATTGGTAAAATTGTTGATCTTAAAAAAGCAGAACTTAGATATAATTCAGAATGGTTAGAAGGTCTTACTTATCGAGAAATAGGAGAACACGCAGACCAATTTTCTCTCTCAGATTTCATTGATCGTGACAATATCAAGCGCCGTTTGGACATGGGGAAGAGAGTTTCATTGAGAGAGACCCTGTACCCCTTGATGCAAGGTTACGATAGTGTCGCGGTAGAAGCTGATGTTGAGCTTGGTGGAGTGGATCAAAGATTCAATCTTCTGGCTGGGCGAATTCTGCAAGAACATTTTGGAAAAGATCCGCAAAGTTTAGTAATAACCACATTTCCAATTTTAGGATTAGATGGACGGAAAATGAGTTCAAGTTGGGGTAACACTATCAATTTCACAGATCCCGCCGGTGAAATGTACGGTAAAATTATGAGTATGGCAGATTCCCAGGTTTCCGATTATTTCCGAATTTGTACGAGAATACCGATAGACGAGATTGGGGCGATTGAACAAAAGCACCCCAAAGAAGCTAAAATGCGCCTAGCATTTGAAATAACTAAAATTTACCACGGTGAAAAAGCTAGCAAGGATGCAGAAAAAGATTTTGAAGAAATTTTTTCGAAAGGCGGTGTACCGAAAGATATTGAAACGGTAAAGATTGATAAAAACACACCACTAGTCGAAGTTTTTCTAAAACACAAATTAGTTGCTTCTAAATCAGAATTCAACAGGCTCAATAAAGAGGGGGCTATTAAAGAAATAGAAGGCGGTGTTTACCGTATTGGCAAACACCGCTTTCTAAAAATTGAAACTCTTTAAACTTCACATTTCCTCCACGTCGTCCATAAGATCCTCCTTGGCTATCTCAAGTTCGTCATCTGCCAAATCGTCAATACTATCAACCTCTTCATCCAAGATGTCCCCGCTCTTTTTAATATCGTGGGAAGGTTTAAGATCAAGGTCGTCCTCCTCGCTCCCCTCCTCATCTTTTAGAATATCGTCTTCCATGGTGCAAATAATATAATTATTTTTAATAAAATGCCCGGTTCCATGGTGGGCATTTTTTGAATGCACTTATTTGTATCAGATACTCTTTTTTGTTGCAAGATGAGTTATACCCAGGGCGATAGCGTCCACCTCGTCGTCAAGTCTTTTGGAAGATTTTTTGGGGAGATTAATTAGTCTTCTGACCATCATTTCCATTTGGATTTTGTCTGCCTTACCGTAGCCGGTGACTGCTATCTTTACCGCTTGCGGGCTGTATTCGTAAGTTTTAAGCCCAGCCATAGATGCTTCGTATAAAATGACGCCTCTAGCTTCGGATACCTTCAATGCGTTGGTAATGTTTTGGTTGAAAAAGAGACTTTCAATCGCAAGCGCCGCCGGTTTCCATTTTTTTATTATCTTTTTGATTGCCATACCTATTTCAAACAGACGCTCCGCATGCAAAAGCCCGCGATCTGTTTCAATGCAGCAGGAGTATAGAACCTTGTTCTCATCTAGAATAGCCGCTCCGATCCGATCAAATCCCGGGTCGATTCCCAATACAGTCTTACTCCGCGTTGGTATAGACATTTTGGATCTCGTCATTATCTTCAAGTTCTTCTATCAACGCCTCTAATTTTTTCCCCTCACCTTCTGATATTTGAACAGTAGCTGTTGGTTGCAAGTCGTTAGTTGTTAGTTCTCTTTTAAACGTCCACGCGGCCGAACCGGGAGCCGCGAGGGAAAAGCCATGTTTGGAAAGAATAAACTTCACTTCCTGAGCGGCCTTATTTCTATTGTCCGTCAAAACTTCAATTACCAGCGCCGAACCGCCGGGACCATAGGCTTCATAAGTGATGGCCTCGAGCGCGAGAGTGTCAGAACCAGAGCCTTTTTTGATTGCCCTCTCGATATTATCGGCCGGCATATTATATTCTCGCGCCTTCTCTATGGCGGCTCGTAAAATTGGAGATGTGGCGTCACCCCCAACTTGTCTTGAGGCGGTAGAAATAAGCTTGGCCATTTTTGAGAAAATTTTGGATTTAACCGCATCCGTTACCGCCTTCTTATTTTTAATCTTTGACCATTTATTGTGGCCGCTCATAGAAGTTTCTTTTGTAAATTAGCCGGAGGGGTTTTACCAAGATGTTTATAAGCATGGACCGTAAGTGCACGGCCGCGCGCGGTTCGTTCGATAAGACCAAGTTGCAAGAGATACGGCTCATTAAATTCTTCAATGGTCGCCTCTTCTTCGGAGAGCGCGGCCGCTAGAGTTGAAAGGCCGACGGGCCCGCCGGCAAATTTTTCCGCAACGATCTCTAGAAGTTTGCGATCGGAAGGAGAGAGCCCTTTCTCATCTATGCCCAGTAGTTTTAAGGAAAGTTCAACCGTCTTTTGGTCTAGGGGCCTTATCTCAACTTGAGCAAAGTCACGAGCGCGTTTGAGTAAGTAGTTAGCGGTACGCGGGGTGAAGCGTGAGCGCTTGGCAATTTCTTTCTCAGCCCCGTTTTCTATTTTAACGCCGATAATTTTCGCCGACCGGCGCAGGATTTCAGCAATTTCATCCTCGGTGTAAAATTCCAAGCGGAAAACTCCGCCCGAGAAACGACTGCGCAGGGGCGAAGAAATCATTGCTACTCGCGTGGTCGCTGCGAGCAGGGTAAACGGCGGTAGTTCCAACTGAATGGTGCGCGCTGACGGGCCCTTACCGATAATGATGTCAAGCACCCCGGATTCCATTGCCGGGTAAAGCACTTCCTCAATCGTTTTATTCAAACGGTGAACCTCATCTATAAAAAGAATATCACCGGCGGTAAGATTGGTTAAAATAGAAGCAAGATCACCCACTTTTTCAATCGCTGGTCCCGAAGTAATTTTAATGGTTCGTCCCGCTTCTTTGGCTACCAAGTGAGCAAGAGTGGTTTTACCAAGACCCGGTGGGCCGTAAAATAAAACGTGTTCCGGAGGGACCCCGCGTTCTGTGGCGGCTTGAATTAGGATTTTAAGGTTTTCCTTGACTGCTTTTTGGCCCACATAATCCTGCCAATTTGAAGGTCTAAGTTCGTTATCTAAAAATGAGGCATACTCGTTCTCTTTCGTTACATTTTTTTCTTTCAGCGTTTTACTTGACATAAAAAGTATTATGTGCTAGACTGGCGAAGAGAAAAGCGGTTCCTATTCCAGATCATAAATCTCTAAGCAACGTGCTCTTCGGGGCATTTGGACTTTTCTCTAAGGACGTTTTTGGTGTTTCGCTAACGCGAAACTTCTGATGCCATCCTTGAAAGATTCGTTTAGTCCCGACATCGCGTCGGGGTGTTGCTTGGAGATTTATGCGCTGGATCCGCTCCTTATTATTCACTAAAAATTTCCCATTGCTATATTGACGAGAGATCTACAACACGGTCAAGTTCCTCGATTGTGGTCACACCGGCAAGTACCTTAATCACGCCGTCCTCAACCAAGGTTAAAAGTTTCTGCCCCTTAGCCGCCTCGCGGATATCACGTTCGGAAGGATTCGTGATAACCGCTTTTTCTATTTTATCATCAATCAGAATCGCTTCGTAGATACCAATTCTGCCTCTGAATCCAATGCCGTTACATTTTGGACAGCCCACAGTGGCCCAGATATGTGCTCTTTGAATGCCATCAAGATAAACCGAATCGGGAATCCGCGCCAAAACTTTATCAATTGCCTCTTTATTTTTACCCTCAAGAGGGATTTTTTTCTTACACGTCTCGCAAAGCGTGCGTACCAGTCGTTGGGCGATTGAGACGTTTAGGGCGGAGCTGACCACTTTAGGATTGACTCCGAGATCAAGAAGTCGCGGGAAAGAACCCGCGGCATTGTTCGTGTGTAGGGTGGAAAGCACCAAGTGGCCGGTCAGCGCGGCGTTGACGGCGACTACGGCCGTTTCATTATCGCGAATTTCTCCGACCATGATCACATCCGGGTCTTGTCGGAGGGCGCTGCGCAAACCTTCGGCGAAGCCGTAACCTTTTTCCGTTTCCGCCTGGGTTTGAACGACGCCCTCGAGGTGGTACTCTATGGGGTCCTCAATAGTAACCACTTTGATGTCGGGCGTATAAATTTTTTTTAGGAACGCATAGAGCGTTGTTGTTTTGCCGGAGCCGGTCGGACCGGTGGTAAGAATCATTCCGTTCGGTTTTCTGATCTCTTTCTTTAAAATCATCAAGAGATGCGGATGAATCCCAAGCGCTTCAAACTCAACCGCAATGGCGTCCGGGTTCAGAACACGCATAACCACCGATTCGTCGTAGGGACCCGGCAGAAGAGAAGTGCGCACTTCAATCTCAACATCGGCAAGTTTGATGGAAAAGCGGCCGTCTTGCGCTTTTTCCTTAACATTGAGTTTCAATTCACTGATCAGTTTAATGCGAGACAATAAAAGTTCGAAAGTTTCAAAATCAAAATGAAGAATATCAGTCAAGATGCCGTCAAGTCGATAACGCAAGCGCACGTCTTTTTCTTCGGGTTCAAGATGCACATCGGAGGCCTTTAAACTGATTGCGCCGGCCAGAATAATTTCTAAAATTTTTGAGATGCGGTAGGCGCGTTTCATCGCAAGCACTCCCTCGATTAATTTTTTAACATCGGCCAGCGAGGTGACTCTCTTGGTCATTTCAATAATTTCTTCGTTTGAAATGTCGAGGGCGCCGGACTTGGTTTCCAATGAATACGAAAGATCTTTGTATCTGCTCCACACTTTCTCAAGACTCTGATGCGAGACCATAAAGACCTCGGGTATATAGCCGCGACGTTTCAAGTCACCGATAAGCTCAACCGTTTTCTCGTTTTCAGGCGAGAGGACGGCCACATCAATTTTTTTATCTACCACGTCAAAGATCGCGGTTTTGGCGGCGCGGGCGTCTATTTCTTTAATAATGCGCAGAGCGTCAATATTTATAGGGTGTGTTGAGAGGTCAAGATAGGGGACTCCGTGGCGACGCGAAAGAGAAGCGACAAGTTCTTCTTCTTCCTTTCTATGAAGTGTGCGTACACGTTCATCCTGTTTTTCTTCATCAAATTGGACCATCAATACATTCTATAGCTTCTAGCTTTAAAATACAGCATATTTTAACGCTTGACTTTATAGTATTATTCATGGTACAATACAGAGCAGAAAATTCAAAGGAGGATATCTCTCATGAACAAGAAGTACCTGCTGTTTGTAATTTTGGCTTCGGTGTTGGTTAGTGGTTGTGTCGTAGGACCGGTTAGGCCCTACGGAATAACTCACGGATTCGGGTTTTATCAGATCGGAGTAACGGTGAGAGTAGTGAATAATTGCACGCCGTTTCTCCAGTTGGACACAGTTAGCGGGATCGAGGTTAAAGAGCTACCCTATGGTAGCTCGGTGACCGTTCATTTAACATCGGCTCCGTTTTCTGGCAGTCAACGACAACTGTCATTAACCGCCAAGGGGTATGGGCCGAGCCGGGAGTATCTCGGCTCGTCAACAAAAATTTTCCACGTGAGCACTTATCAAGGCTCGCGTGAGGAGGTTTGGGAGGTGGACAGGCTTCGCCTCCCGGGTGGCCGCGGCGGGTGTCGATAGGTGAGGGGCGGGGACGCAAGTTCCCGCCCTTTTTGTATAATACGGGGATGAAAGCTACCGTTGTCGTGCTTCAAGGAGAGCTGGGTTCCGGCAAAACCGCTTTTGCCAAAGCCTTAGGGAAGATGATGGGCATCAATGAACATATCGTCAGTCCGACTTTCGTGATCATGAAAAGCTACAATATTGACTGGAAAGGATTTAAAAAGCTCATACATGTAGATGCCTACCGGATAGAAAGTGAGTCAGAGCTTCTCAATCTGGGCTGGAACGAGCTGGTCGAAAACCCCCAACATCTGATTCTTATCGAATGGCCTGAAAGAGTGGAAGGTATTTTGCCGAAAGATTCCAGAAGAATTTTCTTCAAACATGAAATCTAAAAAACTAATCCTGTTTGACGCCCATGCCATCATCCACCGCGCGTATCACGCTCTGCCTGAATTTACGACATCTGCGGGCGAGCCGACCGGAGCGCTCTACGGTCTTTCCGCGATGCTTTTAAAAATTATTGGCGAACTCAAACCGGATTTCATGGTGGCCTGTTTTGATCTGCCCGGGCCTACTCATCGTCACGGAGCGTACGAGGCTTACAAAGCTGGCCGGGCCAAAATTGACGACAATCTAATTTTACAACTTGAACGAGCCAAAGACGTTTTCACCGCCTTTGGTATTCCCATTTATTCCCATCCCGGTTTTGAAGCGGATGATATCATCGGCACTATCGTCAATACAATTCAAAATTCAAAATTCAAAAATCAAAATGTGGAAATTATCATAGCTTCCGGCGACATGGACACCCTGCAACTCGTCGATAATAAAAAGGTTCAGGTTTATACCTTGAAAAAAGGCGTCAACGACACCATTCTTTATGATGAGAAAAAAGTAGTGGAGCGTTTCGGTTTCTCGCCGAAACTTCTGGTGGATTACAAGGGTTTACGCGGCGATCCCTCGGATAATATTGCGGGAGTAAGGGGTATCGGGGAGAAAACCGCGACCGCGCTCATACAAGAATTTGGCACTATTGAAAATATTTACAAAAATCTAAATAAGGTTAAATTAAGTGGCCGTATAAAAGATCTGCTTAAAGAGAATGAAGAAGGGGCTCTGTTTTCCAAAACATTGGCCACCATTCGCACCGATGCGCCCATTCACTTCGTCTTGCCACCGGAGTGGGCAAAGAATTTAGAGCTTGAAAAACTTCTAGATCTTTTCAATAAACTTGAGTTTAGAACGATGGGGGAGAGGGTGAAGCAGATGTTGGAGAAATCTGATATTGTGCCAAAAACCACAGATGATTTTTCGCCGCAACACCAGATTTCCACAAAAGAAGAAAGAGAGTTATGTTTGGCGCTTTGGGTGGTAGATTCAAATCTTACCAACCCGACACTCGAGGATGTGTTTAGATTCTGTAAGACTAGCGATATTGAAGAAGCCAAGAAAATTATTGAATCCGAACTTGATAAACGGAAAGTCAGGAAAGTGTTTGAGGAAATTGAGAAGCCCATTATAAAAGTGGTTGAAGAAATGAACGAGAGAGGTATTCGAGTGGATGAAAGGGTTCTCAAGACTCTTTCCTTGAAATATCACAAAGAAATAATGCGTCTCGAACAGGAAATTTGGAAAGAAGCGGAAGAAGAATTCAATATTAATTCTCCTAAAATTTTATCTCATATTCTTTTCGGCAAACTTCAGCTGGCGGATAAGCGACAAAAGAAAACACCGACAGGGGCCCTCTCAACCAAGGAATCAGAATTGGAAAAATTGCGAGATAAGCACCCAATTATCACTCTGGTTTTGGAATATCGCGAACTGGCCAAACTTCTTTCTACCTATATTGATGCCATACCGCCTCTTTTGGATAAAAACTCTCGTCTGCACTCCACTTTTCTCCAAGCTGGCACCACTACCGGTCGCATGTCCTCCAACAATCCCAATCTTCAAAATATTCCCAACAAGACTCTTTTGGGACGAGCTATCCGTCATGCTTTTGTGGCGGAAGCCGGATTCAAACTGCTTTCCTTGGATTATTCACAAATTGAATTGCGTATTGCCGCTATCCTTTCCCAAGACAAGAAACTTATTGAGATATTCAAATCGGGAGTCGATGTGCACACCGGCGTGGCAACGCGTGTCTTTAAGGTTCCGCAAGAATTGGTGGATAAAAGTATGCGGACGAAAGCCAAGACTATCAACTTTGGCATTCTCTACGGCATGGGAGTTAACGCTCTTAGGGCCAATCTTGGGGTTGATCGTAAAGAAGCTCAAGAGTTTTATGACAAATACTTTGAGACATTTGTCGACCTTGCCGCGTATTTGGATAAAATAAAAACTGAAGCCAGACGAAGGAGTGATACGGAAACTCTTTTTGGTCGGAGGCGATATTTTGCCGGGCTCAGATCACCTCTATCGTATGTCCGCGCACAAACGGAGAGGATGGTGATTAATGCGCCGATACAGGGAACTAGCGCGGACTTGACTAAAATTGCCATGAAAAAAATTGATGAGCATATTAAATCAGAAAAACACAAGAATGAGATGCGCCTGGTGCTTCAAGTGCATGATGAGTTGGTTTATGAGATAAAAGATTCTTTAGTAAATGAGGCGGTGATACACTTTAAACGATTAATGGAAACAGTTTTACCTGGCAAAGATACTCTTGGTGTGCCCATTGTGGTCGAAGCACAAGCGGGAGATAACTGGGGAGAGATGCAGAAGATATGACTGATGAGTTTTATCACAAAAATATATTCGGAAACGTGGTTGATACGAATTTAACCGGTGAAGAAAGGTTAGGCCTTAATACTGATTCCAAAGGTCTGACCTTGGGAAGCCGGCCGGAGTTCAATATCTTCGCTTTTACCGATGCCGTGGGATCACGACAAAAGAGGCGAGCCTGGATTCTTTATCGGAAGGCCTTATCAATTGGTATTCCCGCCGAAGAAATTTTTTATAAATTGGTTTGGCAGATCAAATCAATGCTGATCGCGTCGAAAACAAAGAATGTGGGAGAGACGGACATGAAAACCTTCCCATATAACAAGGCAAAAAGTTTTCTCAAAAATTTCAAAACC
>MHWZ01000031.1:16449-16651 GCA_001825475.1 Candidatus Zambryskibacteria bacterium RIFOXYD2_FULL_43_10
AAACTCTTTCAGAAAGTTTGGTAGTCGGTTACTCTCTTATCCGTCGGGGAGAAGGAGAAATGGAAACGTTTATAGAAAAGACACTTTTAGGTCTGTAGGGAATAGGCCTTGAGCAGATTCTGAAAAAGAGAGGCGACGGTCATTGGTCCGATGCCACCCGGAACCGGTGTAATAGCCTTCACGTTTTTTTTGACTTGCTCGT
>MHWZ01000031.1:16661-17237 GCA_001825475.1 Candidatus Zambryskibacteria bacterium RIFOXYD2_FULL_43_10
CCCAATTATTTTTTTGTTTTTGGTAATGTTGACGCCGATATCTACCACAATCTGGTTTTTAGAGACATGTTTTTGAGTAATGAATTTGGGTCGTCCTACCGCTGTTATCAAAATATCGGCGCGTCTCGTTTCCCCCTCTAATTTCTTTGTATCTTTATGACACATAGTGACTGTCGCCCCCTTATTTAACAAGGCGAGCATGGCCGGTCTGCCAACTAACGATGATTGACCCACTATCACTATTTTAGTTCCGGTCAGTTTTATTTTATATTCTTCGAGTAGGCAGACGACACCCTTAACCGTGGCGGGGATAAATACTTCATGATTATCAAATAAATGTTTGGTATTGATAGATGTTAATCCGTCCACATCTTTTTTGGGACTGATGGTTTCAAGCACTCTTTCGATATCGAAATGTTTTGGCGCGGGAAGTTGCACCATAATACCGTGGACACTAGCGTCTCTGTTGGATTTTATAATATCGGAAATTATTCGTGACTCTTTCGCTGTTTTCGGATATTTTTTATGTATAGCTATGGCGCCAATCTTTTCGGCGAAAGCCTTCTTGTTCTTAAT
>MHWZ01000031.1:17245-19041 GCA_001825475.1 Candidatus Zambryskibacteria bacterium RIFOXYD2_FULL_43_10
TCGACTCATCCAAATCGCCAATTTGAATAATGACCAGTTTTGGTTTAATGGTGAGCTTCTTGATTTTTCTTGCGAGTTTAAGAGCCACCGAGACGCTCAATTTCTTACCATCTAGTATTTTTGACATAATGTATTTATCCCCCCGGGAGGAATCGGACCTCCGTTGACCGCTTAAAAGGCGGATGTTCTACCATTGAACTACGGGGGGTGATTGGTTTAAAAAGATATAACAATTAAAGTGGGATGTCTATGGCGTAGGCGCCGGCGCCGGTCAGCAAGAGAGAAAGAGAAATGGTAAAAATGAGAAGGTAGAAAACCATATCGCGTTTAAGAATCTCCCGCGCCCGCCATTCGATATAGAGTTCAATACCGGAAAAGATTACAAAAGCTAGCGCCGCGACCTGTGTCCAAAGACCAATTAACAAAAGAACCCCACCTATTAATTGAAGTAGGGCATAGAGTGGTAAAAATAAATCAGCCGGGCGTAGTCCCAGAGTCTCTAAAGAAGCAAGCCAGGCCTCTTTCTCACTTCGGAATTTTAAAAATCCAAGATCAATAAAAATGAGACCCAAAAGCAGACGTAAAATGAAGGGTCCGACAGACGAGTATATTAGAAGTTCTGGAAACAGGTTAAGCATAAGTTTATTTATGGTGATTTGTCGCGAGCTCGGCCGAACTAGCTTGTCGAGTCCATGATACCATGCGTGTCAAAGACATGAAAGATTGTGTATTAATATTAGATAATTTGCGAAGCGTGGAGAACACAGGTTCGATTTTTCGCACCGCCGATTGTCTAGGCGTCTCAAAAATTGTATTGATTGGAACCACCCCTACTCCGACCGACCGTTTTGGCCGTAAAAGAAGGGATTTTGCTAAAATTTCTCTGGGGGCAGAAGGTATTGTGAGATGGGAGAGCGAAAAAGAGATCGGATCAATCATAAGTAAGTTAAAAGAGGAAGGATTTGAAATAGTTGCCTTAGAACAGATAGCAAACGCTAAAAATATTAGAGACTTCAAACCAACGAATAAATTTACGCTTATAGTTGGTAATGAAGTTAGTGGAGTTTCAAAAAAAGCGCTTGATATGTCTGATGCAGTAGTAGAAATTTCCATGATGGGCGCAAAGGAATCCCTAAATGTTTCAGTGGCTACAGGTGTGGCACTCTTCAAATTGATACGAGGATGATAAGATAAGATGTGATTGCAATCCATAACGATATATCGTTGTAGATTACGAATTATAAAATTAGCTCTCAATGATAGCCTTTAGTCCTTTCTTTCTCCAATACTTGCGACCAATGCGAGGCGGCATTATTCCTCCGGCTGTCAGAAGAAGCCAAATTACCTTTTCTAAATCAATGCGGTCTTTTTTAGAAATACTTCTGATTAAATCGTATTTCCCGATTTCAATGTCGAACGAAAGTCTAGTAACAGTCGATGGACTAACGAAAAGCGCTTCTGATATTCGGTGCTGGGGAGTGTCACCAGACAACATCAATACTACCGCCAATCTCTTAGCGAGCATAGTTTTTTCCGTTTCAGTAAAAAGTTCACCTAAAAGTGGCGTTAATTTCTTTTGATTTTGGGCTCGTTCAAGAACCGCAATCAGTTTTCTAAAGATCTTTTCAAAAGTTTTTTCATCAAGCTTCTTTCTAGAGACATGGGGCATATATAAATTTTAATATAATTTATAACGATATATCGTAGTAAATTGTGGATAAGATTTTATATAAGAAATACAATTAGATGAATAACTTTTGATGCACAGGACAGAAGTGGGCGCTACGCGCGCCGAT
>MHWZ01000032.1:0-3100 GCA_001825475.1 Candidatus Zambryskibacteria bacterium RIFOXYD2_FULL_43_10
ACCCATCTTACTAATAGTTCTAATGCCCGCATCACTTTAAATGTAAACGGCGCGCTTTTGGAATTGTTTGACAAATACGAACATCACGATCTTCTGGATATGCTTAAAAGAGGAGGTGAGGAGGGAAAAATTGAATTTACCGGCAGCGCGAAATATCATGCTTTTCTGCCTTTACTTGAAGAAGGAGATATTTGCCGACAAATAGTCATTAATAATGAAGCGTGCGCTTTTTATCTAGGGGAAGGGGCGTACAAACCCCGCGGATTTTTTCCTCCGGAAATGGCCTGGGACAATCGTCTGACCAGTATTATTGAGTCGCTTAATTTTGAATGGATTATCATTGATGAAATAGCCGCTAAGGGCGAAGCAGGTAGAGTGGATTACACAAAACTATATAAAATCAAAAACTCAAAACTCCGAGTACTTTTTCGTGAACGGCGTTTGAGCAATCTTATTATGAGCGCGGTGGTGCGTTCGAAGGAGACCCTTCTTGAGGCGATGAAAAATGAAGTGGGAAGTCCGCGCTATATCATTACGGCCATGGACGGGGAAACCTTCGGACACCACAGACCGGGGCTTGAGAAAATGCTTTTTGACATCCTTGATACGCCCGATTTTAATCTGGTCACACTCTCTGAACTTCTTGATGAGAAACGCGAAATAGTGGAACTTATACCCGTCGCATCCACTTGGGCATCTAGTAAGAGTGATATTGATCTCGGAATTCAATTTCTTTCTTGGAATGACCCGGAAAATAAAATTCATAAATGGCAATGGGAACTTTTTCATCTGGTGCGCAAGGAAGTTGAAATGATGGACAAAGGAAATACAATTTTTCCTGAAGTAAGAAAGAAGATGGATATCGCGACTGCCAGTGATCATTATTGGTGGGCATCGGCGAAGCCATGGTGGAGCGTTGAGATGATCGAAGACGGCGCTTATTGTCTTCTCGAGACTATTCGTATGGTGCCGAATGTGTCAAACGAGATTCTTGATCAGGCCCGCGCTCTTTATGAGAAAATTATTTCAACCGCCTTCAATTGGCAGCGTACCGGACGCATTAGAACTATGATGCAAAACCAACATTCAATTCTCCGTATTCCATTTAAGGATCGCACTCTCGGTCGCGGTGGAGCGGAACGGGGCGTTTACCACGCGTTTATTAACATGATGAAAAAACTTGAACGTGAAGCGACTAAACACGGGGAATATGAAAAGGCGATACTCTGGCGCGATGCCATGTATAAACTTGAACATAAGCTTGATATTTACGACACTATCAATGCCATAGACCTTGTGCGGGTGGAAATTCCGAATGAAGAAGTGGAAAAAACAATACAACAATATAAACAAAAATATACCGAACTCCGTGGTGGTCAACCGGAACAGCGGGGGACGTAACAACAGAATTTACATCTATTCAATAAACGTGAGAGCCTTACCTAGCTTATCTCCGCGGCCAGTACGGCCGATACGGTGGATATAGTCCTCATAGGTAGCTGGTAAATCAAAGTTGATGACATGAGTTACTTCAGAGATATCAAGACCGCGAGCGGCCACATCAGTAGCAGTGAGTACTTGTGCGTGGTCACGTCGGAAAAGATCCAGTGCTCGTTGCCTTTCGCGCTGACTTTTATTGCCATGGATAGACTCGGTTTTGAAACCGCGTTTTCCTAGTTCTAGAGCAAGTCTCTCTACACCGTGTTTGGTACGACCAAAGATTAGTACCTTACTGAACTCTTTCTGATCAAGGAGATTATGAAGAACATCAAGTTTATTCTTATCTTTAGGAATCCTGACTACATCCTGGTGCACATTCTTGGCGGTATCTTGAGTCTTTACCGAGATACGTACCGGCTCGCGCAAGAATTCATGAATAAGTTTTTCAATCTCTGACGAAAGAGTGGCGGAGAAAAAGAGTGTATGTCTCTCCTTGGGCATCTTTGACATCATAAACCGCATATCGCGGATGAAACCCATATCAAGCATCCGGTCTGCCTCATCAAGAACAATAGTTTTAAATCCTGAGAGGTCAAGTACTTTCTGCTCTATGAGGTCCTTCAGGCGCCCTGGTGTGCCGATAACGAAATGATGTCTCTGGTAGAGTTCTCTAATCTGCTTACCCATGCTAACACCACCAATACAGAGTACGGAAAAAAGATTTGAATTTTTAGCAAAAATTCTAAGTTCATCATCAATCTGGCAAGCAAGCTCGCGGGTAGGCACTACAATGAGCGCCTTCTCTCGCGAATCAAGGATTATTTTATTGATAAGCGGAACAAGATAAGCGGCAGTTTTGCCGGTACCAGTATTAGCTATACCAACAATATCTTCACCTCTGATGACACGAGGGATTGCCTGATCTTGAATGGGAGTAAGAGTAATATAACCTTTTGCTTCGATATTTCTATTTAAAATGTCTTGAAATTTGAAGTCGGCAAAAGTGTGTTTGGGTGTGAAGCGTTCAGTTTTCAGATCAATAACGACTTTATTGACAAATTTGGACACATTAATATAGCTGCCAGGATTGGCAAATTTATTTCTACTGTTAAATTTTCTAGGCGTTCTACGGCCACTATTAGGATAAAACATACACTCATCTGTAAATCTATTGAGTTTTACAGACACGTGTCTACGGAAACCCACGAGTATTGATTTACCTTTTAAGTGTATCGCAATCCATTAATTTTGTCAAATTTTGATGTTACCAACAATCAATATGCTAAGGGTTCTGGTGATTTGTTCGTATTGCTTTTGATAAATTCTGTAATAGCTGCTTCATCGAAACTCTGAAGCTTTAAAAGTCGTCCCCACGAAGCAAGGGCAATGGGAGAATCGTTTTGGGAGCGCAAAGTGATTATGACACTTTTAGGAAATTGTTTGAATATTATTTCCAGTTTAGTTTTTGTTTCTTCATCAATCTCTTTATAAGAGATCCAGATACCGCCATGTTCAATGTTATGTATCAATTGTTCATCAGGTAGTTCTTGTTGATACATTCCCCACGCCGCAGGTTGGGCGTAGTGCCATCCGGAAGTTGGGGGGTTGGAATTATAAGCTGGATGCGTGGCTCCGACAGATATATGCTCCCGCCCTAAGA
>MHWZ01000032.1:3139-3356 GCA_001825475.1 Candidatus Zambryskibacteria bacterium RIFOXYD2_FULL_43_10
ACTTAAATTGTTTGTTTATTTTATCCATTGTTTTGATTATAACAGAGATTGGTATTATTAATTATTTCTCGGCGGTCATGATAAACATTGGCGGTATGTTGCGGAGTTCAAATTGAGTATTAATTTTTTTTCTAACAAAATACTTATTCAATAGGTTGAGTAGAATAGGAGAATACTGAAAAACAATAAATTTTCCAGATTCTTCGAGTATCTTAAA
>MHWZ01000032.1:3376-6777 GCA_001825475.1 Candidatus Zambryskibacteria bacterium RIFOXYD2_FULL_43_10
CTCTTTCAGCAGGTTTAAGTATTGAAAAGGGAATACTAGAAATTACCAGATTCACAATCGCGTGATTATCACGTTTTAATTCTTCAGAGACTCTTTGGGCTGTACCCTCAATAATTTTCAATCGTGGATCATTTATGTTTCTCAAAATTTTTATAAATTTAGGATTTGTTTCCACCACACTAAGCTCACCATCTCTCGGCATTCTTTTTAATATTTCTCTTGTTACAACACCATCTCCCGGACCATATTCTATAACGCGTTGTAATGATTTATTATTAAAATTACGCACCACAGCATTTACCACATACTTGGAACTACGCGTCATTGCGCCGATTCGACGATCTCGCAAGGCAACTTTAAGAAAGTTCAATTGTTCTTGCATGCTTTTTAAACATTTTACACCAGTTTTACTTTTGTTTATATATTTTTTATTCGAGCTGCCGGCCAGGGACTCGGACCCCGATACCATCCTCCAGAGGGACGTGTCCTACCATTAGACGAGCCGGCAAATTATTGAGGAAAAAGAGACTTTAGAAATTTTCTTCCACTTGCAGTTTTAAGCTGTTTTTCTCTTTTTCTCGCATCAGTAAGATTATCATATTGTTCATGGTAAATCATTATCCAAGGAATATATCTTTTTGTATAGAAATGTTTGCTAGGAAAGTTGGAGGCTTTTCAATATTTCCGTTATAATAAAAACAATGAACACACGGCATAGGGAACACAAATATATCTTTGTTGTGGGGGGAGTAATGTCAGGAGTCGGCAAGGGTATCGCGACCTCTTCAATCGGTGTGATCCTCCAATCAAAAGGTTTCAAGATTAGTCTAATCAAAGCCGACCCTTATTTAAATGTTGATGCCGGCACTATGAATCCAATTGAGCATGGAGAGGTTTTTGTTCTCAATTCCGGTCTGGAAACTGATCAGGATATGGGCAACTACGAGCGTTTTCTCAACACTGACATGCCTGAAGAAAACTATTTGACCAACGGCATGGTACTTAAACACGTTATCGATAAAGAGCGTGCCTTAGGGTACGACGGTAAGTGTGTTGAACCGGTTTATCATGTCACTGAAGAAATTCTTAATCGTTTTCATCGTTCGGTTAGAAACACTCAAGCCGAGATCACTGTGATTGAAATAGGCGGTACGGTAGGCGAGTATCAAAACTCAATTTTTCTTGAAGCGGCGCGTCTCCTGAAAATCCGTGAACCTAAAAATGTGATGTTTGTGATGGTTTCTTACCTGCCGGTTCCGGGCAAACTCGGCGAAATGAAGACCAAACTTACCCAGAACGCCATTCGCCAACTTAATTCGTATGGTATTCAACCGGATATGATTATTGCGAGAGCTGAAGTGCCCATTGATCAGAAACGCAAAGAGAAAATTGCTTTGGCATCAGGGGTATTAAGTCAGGATATCATCGCGGCGCCAGATATCGAAAGTATCTATGACGTGCCTATTAATTTTGAACGAGACGGATTAAGCGAGAGAATTTTAAGTCACTTTAGACTTAAGCCACGTAAAAAAGATTTAGTTGCTTGGAGGAAGTTTGTTTCAAAAACTAAGTCTGTCAAGAAAATAATTAAGATAGCGGTCATAGGCAAATATTTTGACACCGGAGATTTTGTCCTTTCCGACGCTTATGTTTCGGTCATAGAGGCGGTTAAATTTTCCGCTTATTGGCAAAATGTCAAACCTGAATTGACATGGATTAATGCCAAAGAATATGAGTTGGGTAAACGCAAGGTGAGCGAGCTAAAAAATTATAATGGAGTCATAGTGCCCGGCGGCTTTGGCACAAACGGAGTGGAGGGAATTCTTAGTGCGATAAAATTTGCCAGAGAAAACAAGATTCCATATTTGGGACTCTGCTACGGTATGCAATTAGCAGTGATTGAGTACTCGCGATCAGTTGCTGGTTTCAAGGGCGCCCACACAACGGAAGTGAATAAAAATACCAACCATCCAATCATAGATATTATGGAAGATCAAAAGGACAGGCTCAAAGACGGCAAACTTGGCGGTACAATGCGTCTAGGCGCCTATTCAGCAATCTTGAAGCCTAAAACACTTGCTTACGAAGCATACAAAACGACTAGAATTTCCGAGCGACACAGGCATCGTTTTGAGGTCAATTCGAATTATATCGAAAGACTTGAGAAGGCCGGGATGATTTTCTCCGGCAAGTCTCCGGATGGGCGTCTTTGCGAAATAGCCGAATTGCCAAAGAACGTTCATCCGTTTTTTCTTTCAACGCAATTTCATCCCGAATTCAAAGCTCGGCCACTCTCGCCGCATCCTCTCTTTACCGCGTTTATTAAAGCGATAAAAAGAAAAGTCAAATAATATAAAGAATATGGATATTCATCCTCTAGTGATCCATTACCCCATAGCATTTTTGACAACCTATGTCGTCTTTGAACTATTACGTTTTAGAAAATTATTGAATTTACCGTATTGGTTTTATGTCAAAGCGACCCTCGTGACAGTGGGAGAACTTGGAGCGATAGTGACAGTTATCGCGGCTCAAATGAGCCCTGATTTAACAGGGGAGAGCCTCTTGATCGATAGGTATAAAAGCTTTATGCTCTTCACTGCGGTCTTGTTTGGCATCATTACTCTCTCGTACTGGTTTAAATGGTCTAAGCCCATAGTTATTGTCCCGCTTGTTATTATCGGTTTATTTTTTATAGTCATCGCCGGCGGTCTCTTTGGCGCTACCGTCTACGGCACCCATTTCGACCCGTTACTTGCCCCCATCTTCAAACTACTCAAGGTCTACTAACTTAATGTAAAAAAGAAGAACCCCACGTAGGCAACTTTCCGGTTGGGAAATAAAACTCGACTCCCAACGAAGCGGTCAGGGCGTGCTCATCAGAAAGGGCAAACCGTCTCACAAGCTTGGCTTGCGGAGAAATGATGTCACTGAACCCCTTAGGGGTTAAATGAAACCAGGCTAGACAGGCTTCAAACAACCAGGTCTTGCTGAACTCGGTTGCTTTGCAAAGAGTTACATCGATCTCTTTACCAAAGCCATCCTTGCCGTCGAGAGGGTATGATCCCCAGAAATCTAGGGAGTAACCCCCACTCCAATCGACGATCAGCCCAGATTGTACAACCGGACTGGCGTAAAAGATGCCGCCGTTCCCCCCCAAGTACTTGGACCATAGCTTCGAGTAGGCGGTGACGCCCACCGATGACTCTTCAGCAGCCCTCGCACAAGGCGTAATACTGAGCAGAATCAGAATAAACAGTATTCCTGCGACACTTTTCTTCACCGAATACC
This sequence comes from Candidatus Zambryskibacteria bacterium RIFOXYD2_FULL_43_10, assembly GCA_001825475.1. Classification (GTDB taxonomy): domain Bacteria; phylum Patescibacteriota; class Minisyncoccia; order Phycocordibacterales; family Zambryskibacteraceae; genus UBA5004. The sequence continues at coordinate 6,668 of MHWZ01000032.1, forward strand.
TCCTTTGTTATAACACTATCTGTCTTTGCGGATTGTACCACACCTAAAATAAATTGCAAGGATATGGAGAATTTTAGAGCGTATCTCGGAGAGACAAGCTTTCTTTGAGA
>MHWZ01000033.1:0-1131 GCA_001825475.1 Candidatus Zambryskibacteria bacterium RIFOXYD2_FULL_43_10
AAAGATGGCTGGTCTTAAAGTTAAACGCGCTTACGTTTCCTTCGGCGGGATTGGTCTTGGCAGCGTAACGGCTAGCGGTTCGGTAGTGATATCTCGAGCAGATCGCGAGATCACCGACAGAGACATCTCTTTGGCCCTTGAGGCCGCCGAGGCAGCTATTCCGCCCGCCATTTCAATCAATAAGAAGATTATAAACACGGTTCCCATAGAATATAAAATAGATGGTCAAACAGTTTGGGGACAGGCTCTTGGCCTCAAGGCGGAGAAACTTGAAGTGAAGGCTTTGTTTATCACCTGCTTGGAACATCACCTGAATAGTTTAATAAGCACGATTGAAATGATCGGCCTAGAAGTGGTGGATATAGTGGCTTCACCGGTAGCGTTGAGTTTTGTCACTCTTTCTAAAAAACAGAAAAGAGTGGGCTGTCTTCTGATCGATCTTGGTGCCGAAACCTTATCTATGGTTGTCTTCGAGAATAATAATTTGATCTCATTGGCGGTTTTTCCAGTCGGCAGCGATGATATTACCAATGACATTGCTCTGGGATTGAAAATCTCACCCGCAGAGGCAGAGAACGTTAAGCTTGGTTCGGACAGAAGACTGACATATTCAAAAAAGAAACTGGACGAGATAGTCAAGGCGAGACTTAGTGATTGTTTTGAACTAATTGAAAGACATCTTAAATCAATTGGCAGAAACGGTCTTCTGCCGGCAGGTGTCATCATTGCCGGTGGAGGAGCCGCCACGTCCGAGATTAAAAGTATGGCCGAAAATTCTCTGAAACTTCCGACTCAACTGGCCGAAGTATATCTGGGAAACACAACGGAAGGAAAGACAAAGGATCGTACTTGGGCTGTTGCCTATGGTCTTTTGATAGTCGGGTTCAATACTGATGGCGCGGGACATTCATTGGGTATTCGAAATGGTTTCCTTATAAAAGAGGGTGGCAGGCGTTGGGGCAGAATCGTATCGCATTGGATTTCTCAGTTTTTACCATAACACTTATTGACATTTGTCAACGGCTTTTCTTTTTTTCTCGCTCTGATAAGATGGGCGCATCTAAAAATTAATTTAAGAGTATGCCACAAATCAAACCAGAAGTAGAATCTTTCGCCCGAATCAAAGTCATT
>MHWZ01000033.1:1222-2121 GCA_001825475.1 Candidatus Zambryskibacteria bacterium RIFOXYD2_FULL_43_10
TGGCATGAATCCGGACCTCGGTAAACGCGCCGTCGAAGAAACCAAAGAAGAAATCCAGGAAGCTATCAAGGGCGCGGATATGGTCTTTATCGCCGGCGGTATGGGCGGAGGCACGGCTTCTGGCGCCGCGCCAGTCATTGCTCGCACGGCTAAAGAGAACGGCTGTTTAACCGTGGCTGTTGTAACTAAACCTTTCTTTTTCGAAGGGCAACAAAGAATGAAGATCGCCGAAGTGGCCATAGAAGAACTCAAGCAAGCCGTTGACGCTCTCATTATTATCCCGAATGATCGCTTGCTCCAAACCGTAGAAAAAGATATCACCGCCAAAAATGCTTTTGCCATCTGCGACAACATTTTAAGAGAAGCGGTTGAAGGCATTTCAGATCTGATCACTACTCCGGGTATTATCAATATCGACTTCGCAGACATTCGTTCAGTAATGGAAAATGCCGGGGCGGCGCTTATGGGTATCGGTTCCGCTTCTGGAGACAATCGCGCCGTGGAAGCGGCCAGATCAGCTATTTCCTCTCCCCTTCTTGAGATCTCGATAAACGGCGCTAAGGGCGTACTCTTTTCAATAGCCGGCGGGGATGATGTCACCATGTTTGAGATTCAGGATGCGGCCAAGGTCATTACCGAATCGGTTGATCCTAACGCTAAAATTATCTTTGGCACGGTCCGAGATGACAAACTCAAGAAAGGCGAATTGAAAATTACCGTTATTGCCTCAAATTTTTCTGATAACTATTCAAGAAAAGCAACTTCCCTCTTCCAAACTTTTGGCCACAATGAAAATCAGATTAATAAGGGTTCATCGGCTACCTCTCCGCACGCAGGACAAGTTGGCAAAGTTTTCAACACTGTCACGCCTTCATTTCACAAAGAAGCCCACAAACCAA
>MHWZ01000033.1:2201-2424 GCA_001825475.1 Candidatus Zambryskibacteria bacterium RIFOXYD2_FULL_43_10
GCGTTTCTCAGACGCTCGAAGTTGAAGTAGAATAGAAAAATGTTTGATTTAATCATTGTTGGCGGAGGTCCCGCTGGCGCGGCGGCAGGTGTTTACGCGGCGCGCAAAAGATTAAAAACTCTTTTAATCACTGAATCTTTCGGTGGACAAAGTACTGACTCAATGAATATTGAAAACTGGATTGGGACTAAAAGCATTCCCGGTCTAGACTTCGGTAAGGCGC
>MHWZ01000033.1:2476-3813 GCA_001825475.1 Candidatus Zambryskibacteria bacterium RIFOXYD2_FULL_43_10
CTTCGTGCGATGGTCCGCTTTTTGCCGACCAGGACGTGGCCGTTATCGGCGGCGGTAATGCCGCGTTTGAAACAGCCGCCCAACTTCTCTCTTACGCCAAGTCGGTTACTTTTCTAATTCGGAGCGATAAATTCAGAGCTGATGAAGTCACGGTGCAAAAAGTACTTTCCCATCCGAATATGAAAGTGATTAAAAATGCAATACCTAAAGAAATTAAAGGGGGTAAATTTGTAAGTTCATTAATTTATGAACAAATGGGCCAAGAGAATGAAATTCCAGTAACTGGCATATTCGTCGAAATCGGTTTGATACCCACTACTAATTTTATCAAAAACTTAATTTCTTTAAATAAATACGGTCAGATTCCCGTCGATCCAAAAACCCAAAGGACCAAAGTGGACGGCGTCTGGGCGGCCGGAGACTCAACCGATGGTTTATACCATCAAAATAATATCGCCGCTGGAGATGCTATTAAAGCGCTTGAGGATATTTATCTATATTTACGCGCGAGATAAAATTCTAGTAAGATAAACGTACAAATGCGCGGTTAGCTCAGTTGGTAGAGCATCCCCTTGACGTGGGGAGGGTCAGAGGTTCAAGTCCTCTACCGCGTACTTTAATTAAAATGAATCAAGAAACTCAAAATACCGAGTCAACGGAACAAATGAATTTTATTGGCATCGGACTCACCATACTCGTGATAGTAATCCTTGCCTTTTTCATTGACATGGGCTCTCTTAGGGTTTGGGTTGAGAAAGTTGGAATATGGGGACCAATAGTATTTATTCTTCTTAAAATTTCTACAGTGGTTGTCGCTCCCCTGTCCGGCTCCCCTCTCTACCCCTTGGCGGGACTCATTTTTGGTTTTTGGCCCGGCATTTTTTATATAGCGATCGGGGATTTTATTGCTCACACTTCTACATTTTATATTAGCAGGATATTCGGACAAAAAATTGTACTAAAACTTCTCTCCGACACAGAAGAAGGCATTCTTGCCCGCATTGTGAATCATATAAGTGACACCCGGGGGTTCTTCCACGCCTGTCTGACCTTTTTCGCTATACCAGAGGTACTTTCTTACGGCGCAGGGTTAAGTCGTCTCTCTTACCTAAAATTTATAGGAATACTTATGCCCCTACTTATAATGGTTGCCTCCATTCTGGTATTTTTTGGTTCGATCCTGAAACCCGATAGCGAATCTATTTTCGTTGCCCTTATCATTCCAGTCCTCGGAGTGTTGGCTGTAATTATTGGCGGAACACTATTTATGAAAAGTATTAGAAAAAAGAAAGCTGAGTAAATCTGCGGAAGAGGTGGGATTTGGACCCACGGTGCAG
>MHWZ01000033.1:3841-7775 GCA_001825475.1 Candidatus Zambryskibacteria bacterium RIFOXYD2_FULL_43_10
CGCTGGTTTTCGAAACCAGTACCTTAAACCACTCAGTCACTCTTCCTTCGGCTTGCCATGGCTTAAGCGAAGGCAGCCAGAGTTTGAACTATAACATTTTTTGTTCCCGATTTCCCTTTAGGAAATCGAGGACCCTCGATTCTGATAAATTCAGAATCGGGGCTATAATCATATTTTATATGGTTTACGTTTATATACTTCGATCAAGTAAAAATGGCTCTTATTACATTGGATGTACAAATAGTGTTGAAAAAAGAATAATACAGCATAATTCTGACAGAGTAAGAAGTACAAGAGCTGGTAAACCGTGGATATTACTACATACAGAAGAATATTCTACACTTGCAATGGCCCGAAGAAGAGAAACGCAGATCAAGAGGTGGAAGAGCCGAGCGGCTATTGAAAGATTGATAAAAAAATCGTAGCATTGTGAAGCGGTCCCGTCCCGATTCACAGAATCGCGGACGAGGACCCGCGATTTTGTACAAATTTCATTTAACAAAATCGGGGCCCTATCGTCTATCGGTTAGGACACAAGCTTTTCAAGCTTGGAAGCCGGGTTCGACTCCCGGTGGGGTCATAAATCGCAGAAAGCAGTAAAGCAGTTTACCTGCTTTCGCGGGGGGATTTTTTTAAATTGAATGGGCGGAAACGGGGCTCGGTCGAGCTGTGTGCATTATATTACACGATTGCAATATGATGCAAGTTTAACTATCATATAAAATATGTCATCAGGAAAGAAATTGGGTGAAAACCTACGAAAATGGCGTTTAAAAAAGAAGATGTCGCAAGGAGACCTTGCGACCGCTTTGAGTGTGGATAGAGCGTATATCAGCAACATTGAAAATGGTCGAATGAACCCTACTCTTTCAACTTTGGAAAAGATCGCTGGAGCATTGAGAATTTCAAGTAGTGAGCTTTTGAAATAAATCTATGAATCAAATTGTCTATATTCTAAAAAATGAGTCGATGCCGGAGTATGTAAAAATTGGATTTACTCACGGTGATGTAAAAGAGAGACTCAAACAACTAGATCGGACGGGTGTGCCCCTTCCGTTTGAGGTTTATTACGCGGCAACAGTAGAAAATGCTGAAAAAGAGGAAAGGTGGCTCCATTCTATTTTTGCCGATCGTCGAGCGCGCGATAGTCGAGAATTTTTTAAGATGAACCCAGAATATGCAGCCCTTGCATTAAAAAGAGTGGAAATTAGAGAAACCAAGATTGATAGCGGATTAACTCCTGAACAAGAAAAGGAGGTTGACGAAGTAAAGGAAAGACGCTCAAGATTTCATTTTGCAAAATATGGAATACCTATTGGATCAAAACTAACTTTCACGAGAGATTCAAATATCGTTGCTGAGGTGGTGGAGAATGACAAGATAAAGATCAATGACAAGGTAAAAAGTTTATCTAGTTTTGCCATGGAATTGTTGGGCTATTCGAGACTGCCACAAGGGACACTTTATTTTGAGTATGAAGACGAGATTTTGGATGACAGACGAAGAAGAATGGATGATGGTGAACCTAGTGAAAAAGAAATTGAGGCCGCTGGAGAAGCGTGGATTCAACAGCAAGCCGACATAGAGAGAGGAAAATAGTTATGCAAACCAAATCCAATTCAAATCTTAATAAAGCAGCTAAAGTAAAGAATGATGAATTCTATACTCAACTTGCTGATATTGAAAAGGAATTGAAGCGCTATAAAGATCAATTTCGTGGAAAGGTTGTCTATTCCAATTGCGACGACCCCTTTGAGAGTAATTTTTTTAAATATTTCGCAGCTAACTTTAATGCGCTTGGACTAAAAAAACTTATTACTACAAGCTACACAAAATCGCCTATTGCTGGCGGGCAATTGCCGTTGTTCGAAGTAGAAGGGCTGAAGCCTTCGGGGAAGGAGCCGTTCAAGATTGAGATTAACGAAGTGCCAGATACTGACGGAGATGGTGCGATAAATCTTGACGATGTAAAGTTCTTGCTAAAACACAACAAAAACACTGCAACCCCTCTACGTGGTATAGGTGATTTTCGAAGCGACAAATGTATAGAGCTACTCAAGGAAGCAGATATTGTTTGTACTAATCCGCCGTTCTCCCTCTTTCGGGAATACATCGCACAACTTATGGAGTACGAAAAGAAATTTCTGATAATCGGTAATGATAATGCCATTGCGTACAAAGAATTTTTCAAATTCATAAAAAATAACAAGGTGTGGACTGGTTACAGTAAAGTAAAAGAATTCAAACAACCGGATGGCACCATAAAGAAGTTCGGCAACGTTGGTTGGTATACAAATCTCGATACGACAAAACGGCACGAAAAACTGACTCTTTATAAGAAATATAACTCAAGCGAATACTCTAAATACATAAATTATGGCGCGATAGAAATTCCTAAGGTTACAGATATACCAATGGATTATGATGGAGAAATGGGTGTGCCCATCACTTTTCTCGATAAATACAACCCCGATCAGTTTGAAATTATCGGTTCGAGCTTGTTCCTTGGAAAACCCATGAAAGATATCGCTCCAAAAGGCTCGTTTGTTCAGGGTGGCCCTAGGTTTTATTTAGCAAATAGCGATGGAACATATAGACGACTTTATGATCGTCTTGTGATAAGTAGAAAAATGTAATAACTATGAAAATCGAACTTAACAAAATTTCAATTCGCGAAGTGATAGCTGGATTTAAAGATAGTGCCGAAGAGGGTGTTGTTGCGTATAGTGGCAAACTTGATGTTCGTCCAAAATATCAGCGCGAATTTGTGTATAAAGACAAACAACGCGACGCGGTTTTAGACACTATCAAGAAAGGCTTCCCGCTCAATGTGATGTATTGGATGGTGCGTGAAGATGGCGGTTATGAAGTCCTTGATGGTCAGCAACGCACAATCAGTATCGGTCAATATGTAAATGGCGATTTTTCAATAAATGATCGTTTCTTTCACAATCTCGTCAAAGAAGAACAAGACCGGATCATGGACTATGAGTTAATGATCTATTTCTGCGAAGGGACGGACACAGAACGCCTTGACTGGTTCAGAACAATCAATATCGCGGGCGAGAAATTAACAGATCAAGAATTACGGAATGCTGTTTATACCGGCCCGTGGCTTTCTGATGCCAAACTTAAATTCAGTAAATCAAACTGTGCGGCGTATCTTCTCGCAAATGATGGCGGTGCATTGCTCACTGGTTCACCGATTCGCCAAGAGTACCTAGAAACCGCTCTCTCGTGGATAAACAATACCGAGGTTGCGGATTATATGGCGAAGCACCAGCACGACAAAAACGCTAACGAATTGTGGGAGTATTTCCAAAATGTGATCGAGTGGGTGCGAAAAACATTTCCTAACCATCGCAAAGAAATGGCGAGCGTGATTTGGGGCGAACTATACAATCAATACAAGGGCAAGAAACTTGACGCAAAGAAATTAGAAGCAGAAGTCTCAAGACTGATGCAAGACGACGATGTAACGAAGAAGTCGGGCATTTATCCTTATGTTCTAACGAAACAGGAACGGCATCTCTCAATCCGTGCTTTCAACGACAAGATGAAGCGCGAGGGATACGAGAGACAGAAAGGTATTTGCCCGCACTGTAAAAGCGAGAACAAGAAAAAGAAATGGGAAATCGAAGAAATGGAAGCTGATCACATTACACCTTGGCACGAGGGCGGTAAAACGACCGCAGAAAATTGTCAGATGCTTTGCAAAGACGATAATCGACGGAAATCAGGAAAATAATATGGCAACAATACACAAAAAAGTTTGGCGAGAATATTTTGAGAAAATTATTTCTGGCAAGAAAAAGCTAGAGCTGCGCCTTGCTGACTTTGAAATAAAAGAAGGTGATACTTTAGTTTTGGAGGAGTGGGATAAAGACAAGAAAGATTACACGGGGCGAAAAATTGAAGTTACCGCAACATACAT
>MHWZ01000033.1:7811-9858 GCA_001825475.1 Candidatus Zambryskibacteria bacterium RIFOXYD2_FULL_43_10
TACATTCTCAAGACTAAAGGCCAAACTTTTTGGCCGCCGGAGGAGGTTGAAAAGTACGGCTTCCAAATTATCCAATTTGAACCAAAGAAATAAAACGATGACAAAAGAAATTCAAAACAAAATAGAAAGTTGGAAATGGATACAAGGGCTTGCCCTCGATGTTTTGAAGATACTTTCCGATACCGATAAAGCTATTGAATAAAATAAGAAATAATCTAGGGAGTTCCGCTCGCCCCTCTCCTCCATCTGCGAGCGGGCTTGTGCGCGAACGGGAGGTCTTCCGACTCTGAGAGTCGTCAGACTCGAACGAGGTAGGTCAAGCGCATTTGTATTTGAGCCTCGGGCATTTCCGCTAGGGCGTCCACGGCTAAAGGATGGGCGCCGCCGTAAACCGAAGCGACAGTAAATTGACAAATGGGTATAGGGGGTATAGGGTATAGGTATGTTGAATCAAAAGTTAAAAAAGAAAGCCACCCATCGGGCGAAAATCATCCGTGGCCAACTTGATGGTCTGGTCAAAGCAATAGATGAAGAAAAGTATTGTGTTGATCTGATAACCCAGTCCCGAGCGATTCAACTTTCGCTGAAAAGTCTTGATCGAATGCTTCTGGAGAACCATCTCAGAGGACATGTTAAGCATATGCTTAGCGATAGTCGCCAAGAAAACAAAGCCATCAAAGAATTGATAGATTTGTATGCTTTATCAAACAAGTAACCATGCATAAAAAGATTACATCTTCGTTAATGATCCTGAAAAATATATCGGTTAATTAATAGTCAAAAAAATATATGGGACAGTTATCACTTAAATTATACGGCTGGAAATGCGTTCTGGGTGCCGAGATAGTGTATATTCTTTGCGTGCTCGGCGGATTTCTGCCACTTCGCAGTGCTCAAGGGATTGAACTTCATCATCGACTCTTTGAGACATTACCGGGCTTGACGTGGATTAGTTTCGGCAGTTTTATTCTTGGCGTAGTCTATATGTTTATCTTTTCTTGGATTTTCGCTTCCTATTTCGTGTGGATGCACAATTCAAGCATTATTAAAAATTAGTATGCATAATCACAAAGCAGAACAGAAAAATGATGGGGTTGTTTACACTTGCCCCATGCATCCGGAGATCAGGCGAGATTGGTCGGGTGTGTGTCCTGAATGCGGTATGAGTCTTGTCCCGGCAAAAAAGAAAAAGTTGGATATGGAGCACGGAACACACGATAAGCATGCCGGCCATTCGACTGCTATGTTTCTCCGTAAATTCTGGATAAGTCTCTCACTTACGATTCCTGTCGTGCTCTACGCCGATGTTTTGAAAACTATTTTCAAATGGTCATTGCCTGAATTTCCGGGGCTTTCATATATGCCTCTTATTCTCGGTTCAATCGTATTTTTCTATGGTGGATGGGTTTTTCTTGCCGGTGCATGGAGAGAAATTAAAGGACGCTTGCCCGGAATGATGACTCTTATCGGCATCGCCATTTCAGCCGCTTATATCTGGAGTGTGTATGCCGTATTTGCCGGTGATGAAGCTTTGTTCTGGGAGCTGACTACGCTCATCACAATCATGCTTCTCGGTCATTGGCTTGAAATGCGAGCGGTAAGCGGAGCACAAGGCGCGCTAAAAGAACTGTCAAAACTCCTTCCGGATACTGCTGAAAGAATAATTCAAAACGGCCCTTCGACAAAGCTCGGGGCAAGCAAAACAGAAACGATTGCACTTTCCGAACTTCGGGAAAATGATATTATCCTCGTGCGGCCGGGAACAAAAATCCCTGCTGACGGCACGATTATTGACGGAGATTCCGATGTAAACGAATCAATGATGACCGGTGAGTCAAAGCCGGTTTCCAAAAAAGAAGGAGATCAAGTGATTGCCGGAGCGATAAACGGCGACGGCGCCCTTAAAATCAGTGTCTCTAATATTGGAGAAAAGACTTTTCTTGCCGGGGTGATGCGTTTAGTGGCCGAAGCGCAAGCTTCAAAGTCCAGACTACAAATGCTTTCAGACCGAGCCGCTTTCTACTTAACGGTTATCGCTGTCGTTGGA
>MHWZ01000034.1:0-72 GCA_001825475.1 Candidatus Zambryskibacteria bacterium RIFOXYD2_FULL_43_10
AAAAGTAAAAATAGAGAAAGAAAAAGGCGTGGTTGTTTTGCCGATTTTAGAGTATAAAAAATTACTAGAGCA
>MHWZ01000034.1:246-369 GCA_001825475.1 Candidatus Zambryskibacteria bacterium RIFOXYD2_FULL_43_10
CGCTTTCGCGAATGCCAAAAAATATTGCGGAGTACGCACAGGAAAAAGAAAGAATTTTTCACGCTAATCCATTTGATCCGCGTTTGGATACGCACAAGCTTCATGGAAAAGACAAGGATGTAT
>MHWZ01000034.1:474-1895 GCA_001825475.1 Candidatus Zambryskibacteria bacterium RIFOXYD2_FULL_43_10
TGACTAAAATAAAATCGCAAAATATACCTGGATTAGTACGGATTTTTGTGCTATGATTAAGTTATGCATGAAGATCACAGACTTGAATTATTGCGGAATTTTATCAAAAAACGCCCCTATTTAATTTGGTATGTAAAAGATTTGACTCGACTGTCGGAGGAAGCAATTGTGGAAGCAATATTAAACTACGGCGATTTCAACGACGCAAAGAAGCTTTTTTCCATATTAGGTCAAAAACGAACCGCTGAAATTTTTCGAAAGCAAATAAGACGAAGGAGAACCAATTATGATCCTAAAATCTTAAATTATTTCAATTTGTATTTCCAAAAATATGTCGGCCGGCGCCAACATGCATAAAGAAGTTTTAACAAAAGAGCAAATAAAGTTACTGCCCTTGGTTAATTCGTTTTCTAAAGATTTTGGATTGGTTGGTGGCACAGCCATTGCGCTTCATATCGGGCACAGGTTTTCTATTGATTTTGATCTTTTCACTAAAGACGAATTTGAAAATTTGAATATTAGAAAAAAGATTTTAAAATTTAAAAAAATAGAGCGAGTTTTAAAAGACGAAATCGGACAGTATACGATTATTGTTGATGGAGTAAATCTGACGTTTTTTCAATATCCCTTTAAAATAAAGTTTTCTAAAAAATTTCACGATACACCAAACTTGCCGGATCTTTTAACGCTGGCGGCCATGAAAGCTTACGCACTCGGTCGCAGAGCCAAATGGAAAGATTATGTGGACCTTTATTTTGTTATGAAAGATTATCACAGCATGACAACTATTGTAAAAAAAACAAAACAAATTTTTGCCCATGAATTTAACGAAAAAATATTCCGCGCCCAACTGGCTTACTTTAAAGATATAGATTATTCGGAAAGCGTAATTTATTTAAAAGGTTTCGAAACGAAAAACGCTGTTATTCAAAAAGCGTTGATAAGGCACAGCTTAAGTTAATTCGAGGCTATGAATAAAACGCAAAAGAAACATGTCTATATTTCAATCTTCGCATTTTTGTTGTTTGGATTTCTGTTTTTTCAAGAACCAAAAATCAAAGACGCGGCGGAGGCAATGCGGCTTGGGAATTATTATTTCAACGGAGCCGGCGGGTATGATTTGGAAAAATCAGAGGGAGCTTTTAAAAAAGCGGTTGCGATAGATAATGAAATTTTGTGGGGGCATTATCAACTGGCCCGCGTCTATTTTGTAAAAGGCGAGAAGGATAAGGCGCTTGAAGAAATAAATAAGGAGCTTGAGGCGAATCCCGAAAATCTGCGCTCGCTTTATGTTCGGGGATTGATCTATGGAGCAATGGGGCGTCTGCAGGAAGCGGAAAGTGATTTCAAGAATTTTACAATGTGGGCGCCGAAGGAATGGGCGGGATACAACGACCTAGCGTGGATTTTAGCAAAAGAAG
>MHWZ01000034.1:1933-3697 GCA_001825475.1 Candidatus Zambryskibacteria bacterium RIFOXYD2_FULL_43_10
ATAAAAGAAGCGCTAGATGGAAATAAAAATCCTTGGCTTTGGAACAGTTTGGGAGTTGCCCAATTGAATTTAAAAAAATACAGTGAGGCCAAAAAATCATTTGAAGCAGTAAAAAAACTGGCTCAAAATCTCACTTTGCAAGAATGGCAACGGGCTTACCCCGGCAATAATCCGGTTGAATCGGAACGAGGTTTCTCGGATTTTAAGCGGGCGATTGAGGAAAATTTGAAAAGGGGTTCTGTGGATAGTGAGATATAACTAAATCTTTTAGACGTAGTATTATAAATACATGAGAAAAGTCTCTCCAACGCATATTTGGGGTCCGGTTCTTATTCTTGGTGCTGTCGCGGCTTTGGGAATTTTATTTTTTCCTCTCGGAAAATCGGGCGAAGCGGCTTTGAATTCCAAATTTATTGAAAAAGTCGGCGAAGGGTTTATCGCGCCCGCTTGCGGCTCTTCTACGTCTGGCACGACTTGCAACGGCTCAACTCCTAGCGTTACATTTAACTGGACAAATGATAATCCTGATTTTGCCGAAGGAAATAGCACTGTAATTTATGTGAATGGCAGTGTTGTCGGAAGCGGGCTTGATCCTTCAAGCGGTAGCTATATTTGGGGAGGCGCAGTATCAAATACTAATTATAATTATGAAATACACTATCACTCAGCCGACTTTGGGATCGACCACTTCGACTTGTCGAATTCGGGTTCTTTCACCACTCCAAATTGCGCTCCTACCACCGGTACCATCCAAGGATACAAAGTGTTAATGCCCGGGAATAATCAAACAGCCGTGCCTCCGGCTAATGAGACCGTAACGCTTTCTAACTCTGCCAATACTCTTTATAAGGCTTCCACTGATTTTTCTTCTACACAGGGTCAAAGACATTGGTACTATCTTGAATCAAATGGCAATCAGATGGTTTATGATTTATTGGATGATCCATTAACAGGCTATGATACGTCTAATAGTTGGCGTGGGTTAGAAGTATTCTCTCCCCCACGTGTGAACTGGAACCGGCTATGGGCTTCTAAAGGACATCCTGAAAGAAATATGGATGCTGTGCGAAGATGGGTTGCTCCTAGCCCCGGCACGATACATATCACCGGAAATGCGAGCGACGGCTTTCCTACAGGGGACGGTGTTATTATATTCATTAAAAAAAATAACGCAATTTTATGGCAAGGCATTGTTGAGAATGGAAATACGGCAGGAATTAGTTATGACATCAACACGCCAGTTTCTTCTAATGACAATATCGATTTTGTAATTAATAAACGCGGAGACAATATTGGCGATGTCACAAATTTTGACCCAAGTATTGACTTTGTTTCGGACGCAAGTACAAACTCGAACCCCTATGTCTTTAATTCGGTTTCATCGGGAAATCATAATGTTTCCGTGAGTGTGCCGGCCGGATGGAGCGTTGGATATACGCTTTGTTATAATGACACTACTTGCCATAACAATGCCCCGACACTGGGTAATTCCGTGTCTGTAAGTGTGCCAGCTGGAGGCTTCGCCGATTTGTGGTGGCATTTTACTTCTTCCGCGCCGCTCTTCGACTATTCTCTCTCCAATTCCGGCGCATCTGAAGTGATCAAGACAAGTGGTGACGCTTTCACCACAAACACCATTACCAAGACATTAACTTCTGGTACGACAGAATCGGTTACTCTGTCTCTCTCCGGTGTGCCGGGTGGTGTTTCGTATACTATAACCCATAATCCTGGCGATCCTGCCAATCCTTGCAACCCGGCGGA
>MHWZ01000034.1:3708-4569 GCA_001825475.1 Candidatus Zambryskibacteria bacterium RIFOXYD2_FULL_43_10
GCCATTTACTTACTCATGGAGCGGTACCAATTTCCCGACCACCCCTCCTCCCGACACCGATCTCTTTAGTACCAGTTATAGTACCATTGGTCAGAAGACTGCTAATGTTATAGTAACCGATTCAAGCTCCCCGACTCCTCAACAGGCATCTTGTTCAGTGCCAATTCCAATTGTTCGTATTAACTTTGACCCTGATTTGGAGGAATTTTAGTTATCATTTCACTTTTCTTGTCATAGTTCAATGTTATTCACTATGACCCTGAGTTTATCGAATGGGTTATAGCGTGATAAAATATAGTTAATGCATATTGACGGCAACAAACTTGAAAGTTTTATGATGGACTCCGGCCTGGTCTCGAAGTCGGAAATTGAACTGGCCAAAAGTGAGACTAAGAAAAAGCATACCAGTATCGGGGAAACACTCGTTAACAAAGGAATTTTAACCGAAAATGATTTGCGCAAAGCGCAAGCTTACATTCTCGGGATTCCTTTCGTTGACCTAAAGGACCAAAAACTCGACTTTTCTACACTCTCTCTTATACCCGAACCGATTGCCAGAAATCACAACATTGTTGCTTTCAGAAAAATTAATGACAGTCTGGAAGTGGCCATGCTTGATACCGAAAATTTGACAGCCATCGATTTCGTCAAGAAAAAGGTCGGGCTCAAAATCCTGCCTCGTCTGACGGATGATGAGTCCATGAAGTGGGCGCTGCTTTCTTATCAGAAAACGCTTAAAGCCGAGTTTGGTGACATTATCCAGAAAGAGGCCAATTCACTCAGGGCAATTAATGAGAAGGCGGGCGGCGAAGATATCACCGAAAATGAGCTTAAGAAATTATCGGAGAATATCCCGGTGGT
>MHWZ01000034.1:4734-4972 GCA_001825475.1 Candidatus Zambryskibacteria bacterium RIFOXYD2_FULL_43_10
CAAAGTGCTCTCTAGTCTCAAGCTTGACGAGAAGCGCATTCCTCAAGACGGCCGTTTTAAAATTGATGCCGGAGGCGAGCAAGTCTCTTTCAGAGTCTCCACTCTGCCCGTCTATTATGGTGAGAAGACAGTAATGCGACTCCTGCGAGAGAGTGTTTCCGGGTTTACTTTAGAGAGTCTCGGGTTTCATGGTCGTGGTCTCGATGATTTACATAAAGCATTGAAGGTAACTACTGGC
>MHWZ01000035.1:0-437 GCA_001825475.1 Candidatus Zambryskibacteria bacterium RIFOXYD2_FULL_43_10
CACTTTCACCGTACGCAACGTATCTTCTGGGGTAGGTGTAGAAAAGATTTTTCCCCTCTATTCTCCCGTGATAGATAAGATTGAAGTGATCAAACGCTCCAAAGTTCGCCGCGCTAAGCTCTACCATATTCGCGAGAAAGCGGCCAAGGAAGTCAGTCGTCAGATGAGAAATCAAAGGATGGCGAAAGAGATTGGGGCGGAAATTGAACAAACAGTGAAGGCCGAGTAATATTGTCAGTACGCGCGGGTGGCGAAATTTAGAAGACGCACTACCTTGAGGTGGTAGCGGGAGCAATCCCTTGCAGGTGCAAGTCCTGTCCCGCGCACTATGTCTAAACTTTATACCGGCAAAGGAGATAGGGGCACTACGAATTTTTTTGGCTGTGATCAAAAGCGAGTTTCTAAAAGTTCGGCCGTGGCGGAAGCGCTCGGAGATT
>MHWZ01000035.1:477-1515 GCA_001825475.1 Candidatus Zambryskibacteria bacterium RIFOXYD2_FULL_43_10
GGATGAGACTTCTAGCTTCTTGGTGTTAGGTTCTAGCTTCGCGAACATACTGGAAGAGATTCAAGAAAATCTCTTTATAATCTGCGCGCATGTGGCTGGGGCAGATAAAAATATTATGGAGAAAAAGGTAAGGAAGATGGAAGAATTAATCGCGGAGTGCGAGAAAGAGCTTCCGGAGATAAAGACTTTTACCATCACGGGAGGCACGGAACTTAGTGCGCTTCTGGACTTTGCTCGCGCGCTCGCGAGACGCGCGGAGAGAAAAGTGGTCGCAACGAATGATGAAACGGGAACGATTAATCCTGAGATACTCAAATATCTGAACCGGCTCTCAAGCGTTCTTTTCGCTCTTGCTCGACTTACCAACCTAAGGTCTGGTATAAAGGAGACTTCTCCGAGCTATAATTAAATAATGGCGACTATAGTTTAGTGGCAGAACTCCAGCTTGTGGAGCTGGTCGCGAGAGTTCGATTCTCTCTAGTCGCCCCGATATTTCTTGTTCTGAACTGATATACTTTTGGTATGGAGAAGTTTGACTTAATCGTCTTTGATATTGATGGAACGCTGACAAGGAGCAAATTGCCACCTGATGCAGAGATGGCTGAACTTCTCTGCCAGCTTATGAGCAAATATACGGTGGCCATTATTTCTGGGGCCAATTACAAACAATTTAAGTCACAAATTCTGGACAGTCTCCCGTGTTCGTCTGAACATATGAAGAGTCTTTATATTTTGCCGGCCGATGGCACCGTCTTTTGTTATGGCGACGGTTGGCTATGTGAAAACGACGCTCCACTTTCCACTAAAGAAAAAGAACGCATCAAAACAGCTTTTGAGAATATCTTTGAAGAAGTCGGACTTAAAAAACCGCGCAAAACTTACGGAGAACTCATAGAAGATCGAGGGTCCCAACTCAATTTCTCCGCCTTTGGACAAGACGCCCCGATTGAATTAAAGGAAAAGTGGGATCCAGATAACGAAAAACGTGAGCGGATGATAAACGTGCTCAAACGTTCTTTGCCGGGTTTCTCAATGCGC
>MHWZ01000035.1:1533-2109 GCA_001825475.1 Candidatus Zambryskibacteria bacterium RIFOXYD2_FULL_43_10
ATAGAGGTGACGAAGGCCGGCATAGATAAAGCCTATGGTCTCAAAAAACTTATGGAGCGAGCCGGTGTTTCAAAGGAAAAAATACTCTACGTCGGAGACAAACTCTTTAAGGGCGGTAATGACGCGCCGGTTCTGACTTTAGGCATAGAGTGTCGAACGGTTAAAAATCCGGAGGAAACAAAAAAGATTATCATGAAACTGTTGAAATAAAATCAATGTTATAATGGCGGAATAATGGCTGTGTCTAAGAAACAAATTACTTTAAAAAAACGATCCAAAAAAGTTTCTAAGAAAACCAATAAAAAATCTGTTAAAAAAAAGGTCAGGAGAACTCCAAAAAAGCCCAGAGCTCTGGATCTCCGTAAATTCATTCACAACCCTGTCATTACCCCGGCATCGGGTTCTTATTGGGAATCGGAAGCGGTCTTCAATCCCGGGGCGGTGAGGCACGGAGGCCGCGTTCATCTCTTTTATCGTGCCCTTGGCCCGGACGGTATTTCCCGTATCGGTTATGCTTCAAGTAAAGACGGCGTTCATTTCGATAAACGATTTCCTCATCCAGTCTACATGCCGGAA
>MHWZ01000035.1:2169-3920 GCA_001825475.1 Candidatus Zambryskibacteria bacterium RIFOXYD2_FULL_43_10
ACGGGACTCTATATCTCCGGCGGCGGATGGGGCGGGTGCGAAGATCCACGAGCTACAAAAATCAATAATCGCATTTATCTGACGTTCAATATCTTTAATGGATGGCATTCGATCAGAGTTGGTCTGACCTCTATTGGTGAGGATGATCTTGAACAAGGGCGATGGAATTGGCGCCGTTTCGTTTTCCTCTCTCCTCCCAATGAGAGGCATAAGAATTGGGCGCTCTTTCCTGAAAAGATAGGCGGTAAGTACGCTCTTTTCCACAATCTTCATGACGATGACCCGGCGCGAGTGCGCGTCGAATGTCTTGATAATCTCGAGGAACCCATTCCGCCTTTTGATAGTCCCGACCCGCATCTTCTACCAGACAGGAAGCTTGCTTGGCACAATCGTACTCGTAGTGCTGGCCCCCCGCCTATTAAAACCCGCCATGGCTGGCTCCTTTTCTATCATGCTATGGATAAAGACGACCCGGGTCGTTACAAGCTCGGGGCCCTGCTTCTAGACCCTAAAGATCCACGGAAGATTCTTTACCGGTCCCGTTATCCCGTGCTCGAACCTGATAAGTGGTACGAGAATGACTGGAAGCCGGGCATTATTTACGCTTCGGGCGCGGTGGTGAAGGGCGGGACCCTCTTTATTTACTATGGCGGAGGCGATAAACATATTGGCGTCGCTTCTGCCAATCTGGAAGAATTTGTCAGAAAGCTCATGAATAATGAACACGCCGTTTTTTCAATTAAATCAGCCAAGGTGGCATAAATTCGCATGTTTATAGTCAAGAGATCACGAGAAAATCCAATTTTGATACCCAATAAAGACCATCATTGGGAAGCGTCCGCCACTTTCAATATGTCTACGGTGAAGCGGGGCCGAAGTATCTGCGGCTTATATCGAGCGATATCCGGCAAAAATGATTTAAGCGCTCCAGATCAAATATCTACCATCGGCATGGCCGAGAGTTCAGACGGCCTGCATTTCCAGAAACGCAGACAGTTTATTGTCCCGGAAGCGGAGTGGGAAAAATTTGGTTGCGAGGACCCACGCGCCACATTTTTTGAAGGGCGTTATTACATTTTCTACACGGCTCTTTCCCACTTTCCATTTACCGCAGAAGGTATTAAGGTCGCCGTGGCGATTTCGAAAGACCTTAAACGAGTTGATGAGAGGCATTTGGTGACGCCTTTCAATGCCAAAGCCATGACTCTTTTTCCGGAACGGATAGACGGCAAGATTACCGCCCTTTTCAGCGCCTATACGGATAATCCGCCGGCGAAAATGGTGATCGCTCAAGCGAATGATATTTCTGAATTTTGGTCTCTCAAATTTTGGGAAAGTTGGTATACCAAAATGAATGAACATGAGATAGAAAAATTGCGCCGCGACGATCACGATCATGTTGAGGTTGGCGCCACACCTATAAAAACTAAATATGGTTGGCTTATCATATACTCGCATATCCAGAACTTTTTTCACGGCAGCGATGGAGGGCCACTTTTCGGTATTGAAGCTCTGCTTCTAGATTTTGACGATCCGCGTAAAGTCATCGGCCGAACCAAGGGTCCTATGCTGGTTCCAGAAGAACCGTACGAACTCTCCGGCCATGTTTTAAATATTGTTTTTCCTTCAGGAATACTTCTAGACGGCGATATTTTGACGATTTATTACGGAGCAGCTGATACCACCGTATGTTCGGCGTGTGTCAGTCTGAAGGATTTGGTTTCAAGTATTTGTCCCGAAACGAAAAGCCG
>MHWZ01000035.1:3937-6272 GCA_001825475.1 Candidatus Zambryskibacteria bacterium RIFOXYD2_FULL_43_10
TCCAAAAGAATCCCATTATTGTTCCCGATGAAAATCATAAATGGGAATCGAAAGCGACTTTTAATCCCGCCGCCATTGATCTTGGAGGTAAAATTCATATCCTCTATCGCGCTCTCTCAAGTGACAATACTTCTGTCATTGGTTATGCCCTAAGTGTTGATGGAACGAAGATTACCGAACGTCTTAGTGAGCCGGTTTATATTCCGCGCGAGAATTTCGAAACTAAGAAAATAGGGGGGGCCAATTCAGGATGCGAAGATCCGCGTCTGACCAAAATCGGAAAGAACTTATACATGTGTTATACCGCATATGACAGTATTGGTCCGCCGCGGGTAGCTGTTACTTCTATCGGAGTAAAAGATTTTCTCTTGCGTCGATGGAAGTGGAAGAAACCGGAGATCATTACTCCTAATGGTGTTGATGACAAAGACGCTTGCATTTTTCCGGAGAAAGTTGGAGGTAAGTATTTAATATTTCACCGTATCGGGACAGACATTTGTGCCGATTTTCTTAAATCACTTGATTTCAAGAAGGAGGTAGTAAACAAATGTATCAAAATTTTCGGGCCAAGGTCTGGAATGTGGGATAGCGCGAAAGTCGGCATTACGGCTCCGCCAATTAAAACCAAAGAAGGCTGGCTTCTCCTTTATCACGCCGTCTCGGAACATCACCATACTTATCGTATTGGGGCCGCGCTCTTAGACCCTAAAGATCCAACGACCATTCTGTCGCGTTCGACTGATCCAATCTTTGAGCCGGAACAACCGTATGAGAAAGAGGGAGTAGTCAATAACGTGGTTTTTCCTTGTGGGATGGTGGCGCGCGATGGTTTGCTCTATATATACTATGGAGGCGCGGACAAGGTTGTCGGAGTGGCCACTATGGAACTTGATATTCTGATGAATACTCTCGCCAAAACGAAGGATTATTAAAGCCTCGGTAATTTATGATACGCTTATAAGGTATGATGTTTCCGAATTGGGCAAAGAATATTCTCTTTCTTCTGGTCTATATGATTTCCGGATTGGTGCTTGTGGTGATTATTGAAGGACTGCTTTCCGGCACAGAGCTGACTCCCCTCAACACTGCTATTGAGCAAATAGTGGCGCATCTGCGCACGCCCTTTCTCACAACTTTCCTAGTCGTTGTTACCAGGTTGGGTAATCCCGCGATTCTTCTTTCCGCGGCCGCTCTGGTTGTCATTATGCTTACCGTGCGCGGCCGCACGTATGATGCCCTCCTTTTCGCCGTTACCTTGGGTGTGGCAGTTATTTCTCTGACGGTACTTAAGGACACTTTTAAGGTCATGCGTCCTGGCTCGCCCTTACTGGACATTGATGGTTGGAGTTTTCCTTCCGGTCATACTACGGTCGCCACCACTTTCTTTTTCATGTTGGCCTATTCTTTCTTTAATAAAATGAAGACGTTTGTGGGCAAGACAGCCTTGATACTGGGCTGTGTCTTTGCCGCGATTCTTATCAGCTTCTCGCGGCTTTACTTGGGGGCGCATTGGGCGCTTGATATCTTGGCCGGCATCGCCTTGGGATTTCTATCTGTAAGTTTTACGGTGCTGATCTTTAGTGTTTTTATCGGGGATAGACGTTCGTTTAGAAATAAACTCAGTTAGTGATATAATGGTGAAATGGATACACATACAGCGGAGGTTAAAAAAATTTTAAAGTGGGCATGGGTCGTACTTATTATACTTGCCGCCTTTTTGGCAGTTGAAACTTTGGGGGCGTTTAAAGATTTACGCAGTGTCAGTCCGACATACAATTTTATCTCGGTTTCGGGCATCGGCGAGGCGATCTCCATACCCGATATTGCCGCCTTTTCCTTTACCGTTTCAGCGGATGCCAAAGTGGCGAGCGATGCTCAAGAGCAAGTGACCAAGAAGATGGACGTCATTTTGGCCGGGCTTAAGGCGCTTAGCATTGAAGAAAAAGATATCAAAACAACGGATTATTCTCTATGGCCGAAATACACTTTTGCGCCGGCGATTTGTTCCCAGACGTTTTGCCCGCCTTCCAGACAAGTGCCAGATGGTTACACCGCCAGCCACAGTGTGTCTGTGAAGGTCAGATCAACCGAAGATGCGGGGAAGGCGCTTGCTTTGGCGGGAGAGAATGGTGCTACCGGCATTTCGAATCTCTCATTTACCGTGGATGATCCAGACAAGATATTAGCCGAAGCCCGAGCCGAAGCAATTGCTGACGCAAGAGAGAAGGCTAAACTGCTTTCCAAGGAGCTTGGAGTGCGGCTAGCGCGAGTGGTCAGCTTTTCCGATGGCGCTGGCGGAGGACCGATACCATATTATGCGGAAGGTTTAGGGGGC
>MHWZ01000035.1:6299-14960 GCA_001825475.1 Candidatus Zambryskibacteria bacterium RIFOXYD2_FULL_43_10
CCGACTATCCCAACGGGAGAAAATAAAGTAACTGTAAATGTGACGATAATTTACGAGATAAGGTAGTCAGTCCCGATATCTCTTCAGGTATTCTTTAATCCGTTCGCGTTCTTCGTTCTCTTTGTCTCCTTTAAAATAAATCTCAATATAAACAAAAGTCGCTGTCACATCATGATAAGCGTATATTATTCTCATTGACCTATCTCGCAAGCTTTTGCAAGCAAGTCGCGTCTTCACCACTTTTGTCTTAGTTGATGAGTGAATAATGGTAAAATTCTTACCACTTCCTGTTGGAAAAGTTTTTAAAACATCTTCCAAATTAGATAAATCTCTACTTAAACTAGAATACTTTTTAGAAAGTTTTCCAAATTCTTTCCCAAATTCTGGTAGCCGACTAAAGTGGCTCATATTCCCTTACTGACGTCTCTTCTGGGCGGTAGAAAACATGTTCATAATTTAAAATTCCACGTTCTTTTGCTACGAGCCATGGAGTATCTTTATGCGATAACGCTGAAATTTGTGAGGCCGTAAAATCTGATAGACGATTGATTTCCCAGTCAATATGGGCTATTTCTTGTCCAGATAGTTCGGATAATTCTAAAGGTTTTGTCGGATTTATAAGATATTTAGTCTGCTCATACTTATAAAATTTACTTTTGATAGTCTCTATTTTGCCCTCTTCCTCAAGATCATTAATTATTTCAGTAAAAGCCACAGGAGTCGGTCCATGAGTATTTTTTATATACCTAGCACCAATAAGTTGCTCTTCAAATTTCTCATAATAATCAAAGTCGATAAAATAGAGAAGCTTATACAAGACTGTCTGACCTATATTTGGTTTGCCCCCGACTTTCGACAATACATACGAGAGTGCCTGCTTAAACTTCTCTACCCTTTCCTGAGGTATCGAAACGCGTTCCCATACATCATTACCAATCCCCTTTATCTTTTTTATTTTCTTACTTTTTTCAAAAATGACTTCTGGGACAGAAATTTTACCATTCTGAATATCATCTAACGATATTTCAAAAATTTTACCGAGCTCATTTGCTTCAGTCATAGCAAGTTCACGCCGACCTTGTTCAAAAGCAATGTATGAAGAACGAGAAATACCAAGTTTTTTAGCTATCTCCAACTGGGAAAAGCCCCGTTCAGTGCGAAGCGATTTTATAAAAGCATGATATTTATTAACCATAATAGCCATGCTGCTCTTTCTATGTCGGAAAGTCAAACTCATCTGTGTATAACTATTGACACACAAAATACAGGGTATAAAATATCTTTGTTCGACCTAGCCGAACTGGTGTTATTAGAAAATAATTATAAAATTTCATGACTACGTTTTTAGGTGACATAATCCGTTCAGTATGGAATAAAGGACACATCGTTCCTGGGGTAGATTCATCACTAAGAAGAAAGGATGATTGTGGGGCATGGATTAGCTGGAATCAGCACGGAAATAGAACCGCTGATTTCAATGAAGGTTGGGAAATAGATCACATAAGAGCTCTGGCAAACGGGGGAAGTGATTTGATTTCAAATCTAAGACCCCTTCATTGGCGGAATAATGCAAGAAAGTCTGATGGTTCACTTGTGTGTGCTGTGTTTGCAAGAGGTTAATCTGAGCAAAAGTACTGGCTTATAGAAAACCTGCGGAGAAGGAGAGAAGATTGAGTTATGGCTACTCCCCAACGGCGCTAGAAAAGTACGCCTCGCTCATAAAAAACACCTAAAGGTGTCTTTTATTTGATAAGTTTTTTATACAAATCAAACAAGAAAGAGATTCTTTCTTGGTCATTCTTAAATTTTCTGCCATAACAAGCTTCTACAGCTCTATCAAGTTTTTCATGAGCTTCCCTAAGATCAGATGGCATAGTATTAGGGTCATATAAATCAGCTAACGAACTATGAGGATAAATAGTGCGAAGAAAAATTACATCTTCCGCACACTTTTCTACTGCTTTCTTCTCCGCTGACACTTTTTCTGGCCACGGAAAGTTATTATAAACAATATTATTTGAGTAGCGATAGTCGCTTTTTAGACGACCGCAAACGTATTTAACCCAAACCATATGCATTTCAGATTGTAGAACACCGAAGTGATAGAGGGTAGCGTTTGGCACAGCAAGACAGGTGTCTCCGACAATATATTCCGGTCCGAAAAATCCCATCGGTATGTACGCTCTATTTTCAGAACTTACGCGTGGAATAACTACGTAGGCACTTTCAGGCTGTCTTATTTCACCAAACAGACTTGGATATTTTGCCAATTCTTTTGTCTCTTTTCGTTTGCTTTCACTTCTTAGTTTTCTAACATTTTCAATCCTTTCTATGACTTTCGATAATTTTTTTAAAGCCGTTGGATCAGCATCTTTAAGCCATAGGCAATATCGCTTCTCGCCGTTTAGATACTCTTTCGCGCTTATCAATTCTTTTATAAATGGCTCTGCTCCAGGCTCACTTTCAAGAAAACTATCTTTTTCTTCAGGCGTAAAAAGAAAATTCCCGCCATCATTTGGCATACTCCCAAAAACAATTTCTGGCACATCACAAGTAGGGTCTCTCCTGCTTTCAATATAGACATCTTCTCCCTCCACAAGGTATGGATTGATATGCGCCACTTCTCTTTCCTTATCTTCTCTTCTTATGTCTTCGTATTCATATAGGTACTTCCTTTCTATATCAAAATTTCCAAAACCCACGATTACACAATAGACTGCCGCGACACCGGGGGCATCGTTGGACCATTTGAATGTCTGATGGGCGAAATGAATAACAATATTGAAATCTTTAAGATACTTCCAGAGCAGCCCGACTTGCTCACCCTGTGAGATTGAATTTGTCGAAACAAAGCCAACTTTTATTTTAGTGCCTTGAATATATTTTGCCGCCTTGGCATACCATGCGGTAACAAAGTCAAGGTTACCTGCACCCTTCATGTCGTCAAAAGCTTTTATGATTCCTTCTTTTTGTTCATCCGACATCAACCGGGCACCAAGAAATGGTGGATTGCCTAGAATATAAGAAAGTTCTTTTTTAGAGACAAAGTCATTCCAATCGAAAGATAGAGCGTCTGTATTTTTGATTGTCGCAGACTTTTTAATTGGTAACTCTTTTATATATTTACCCAATATTTTCCCTAATTCAAGATTCATTTGGTGGTCAATCAAATGCATAGCTACTTCAGCAATACGAGCTGGAAACTCCTCAATTTCTATTCCGTAAAATTGATCGATATTTATGCGAGTCGGATCATCCGCTATTTTGTCGCTATTTTTCAACTTGATTTTTAAAATTTCCATTTCAAGTATTCGTAATTCTCGATATGCAATTACAAGAAAATTTCCGCAACCACAGGCTGGATCCATAAATTTGAGTTTCCCAAGCTTTGTATGAAATGTGTCCAGTCGTTTCGAGTTATGTCGTACCTCATCAAGTTCAATATATAGATCATCCAGGAAAAGAGACTTTATAAGTTTGAGAATATTTTGCTCTGATGTGTAGTGGGCTCCAAGATGTCTACGAGCATCTTCATTCATTACCCCCTGGAACAATGAGCCGAAAATTGCAGCTGAAATAGCCGACCAATCAAAATTACAGCACTTTACAAGCCGAAGTTTGGTCGTAACGTCACAAGAAACAATGCCGATATTTCTTGAAAAAATACCCCCGTTTACATATGGTATCTTTGCAAGATCATCATCGAGATTTGACTGTCGCTTTTTTTCTGGAGTATTTAGAACTTGAAATATTTGAGCGAGCTTAGACCCAAGATCACTACCGTCTACGTCAGTTCTATTATTGATGTAGTTTTTAAAGACATCTTTTGGGAAAATTCCAGTATCATCAGCAAAAAGGCAAAAAAGTACTCTGATGAGAAAAACCTCTAAATCAGGACCGGTGTATCCTGTTTTAGATATTTCATTATGGAATTCCGCCATGAGTTCGGCGGCTTGAATGTTAGCGGCTACTTCTACTTCGTAATCAACCTGATTTTCATGACCAGAAATGAATCCAAATAAATCAATATATTTAGAAAGTTCTCTTGTTGGAAAGCCATACTGTTTGTCTTCATCTAAGTCATATACTCGAAATTTCTCAAAATCCGAAACAATTATATATCTTGGTAGCTCTTTTTCTTTAAGTCCGGGAAAATAATCTATTGCCTGTTTATAAGCCGTGTCCAAGCTTTTCCCTTTAGATTTATGCTCAACAAGCAAAACCCCTTTCCAAAGAAGGTCTGCGTACCCTTGGGTGTCATCGAGTTTTTTAATCGGATGCTCAAAAGATGCAACACGTCGCCGAGTTATACCAAAAACCTCAAAAAAATCATCCCAAAATGTTTTAGCTTCTGCATCCTCTCTTGTCTCTAAAGCCCATTCTAAAGAAAAAGCTAACGCCCTGTTTTTTATTTCGTTCGGACTAATCATTAGCTAGTATTCTCGTATTATTATTCATTGGGAATTATGCTCAAAACTCTACCATTTTCGGAGCTTTTGGGGAATTTGAGCAGATTTATAAGAGATATTAAAAGTTGCGCTTCTAGATAAGATACAGTATTATTAAAGAACGCCCGAGGGGGTGTTTTTTATAACCCGCCTTCGCTAAAGCTGTGGCGAGGCAAGCAAAAAATATGAACAGACTCATAAACTATCTTAAAGATACGCGCGGGGAACTTCAATATGTTTCTTGGCCGACGCGACAACAATCGGTCACTTTCACTATTGTGGTTATTGTCATTTCAATTTTGGTGGCTATTTTTCTGGGATTTTTTGATTACGTAGCTTCTTTGGTTCTTCAAAAATTTGTTCTCTAAACCTATAAAACTTTTTAACAAATGGCCAAACAAAAAATTTCCGAGGGTAGAAATTGGTATGTCATTCACACTTATGCCGGGTATGAAAATGCGGTAATGCGAAATCTTAAACAGCGTATTGAGTCCCTGGGTATGGAGGATAAAATCTTTAATGTTATCGTGCCGACTGAAAAGAAAATTAAAATTAAGGGAGGCAAACGGGTCGAAGAGGAGGAAAAAATTTACCCGGGATACATCTTGGTGGACATGATTGTGACCGATGATTCTTGGTATGTTGTTCGCAATACTCCGAGAGTAACGGGCTTCGTCGGTTCTGGTGTTTATCCTGTTCCCATAGACAAGAAAGAAGTGGAGGTGCTCTTTGCCCGGATGTCTGCTGATAGAGTAACGCATACCATTAATCTTTTGGAAAATGACGCCGTGCTTATAATTGATGGCCCATTCAAGGATCTTGAGGGCAAGGTTTCCGAGATTGACGAAGAGCGCGGGAAGGTCAAGGTGCTGGTCAATATGTTCGGCCGCGAAACCCCGGTCGAATTAGATTTTCTACAGGTAAAGAAAATCTAATTCGACTAGTTGAGAAGTTTAATAAGTTTTGTAAGTTAAATAAGTTATGAAAACTCTGAATTTTATTCTAAATCAACTCGGGCTGGTTGTTTCAGTAACAATTTGATATGGGAAAATTTACGACGTAACAGTGGAATAAATAAATAACTTAGCAAACTTAAGCGTAGCGTAACTTATTGAACTTATCAGACTAATTCTATGAGCACAGGACTTGAAAATCTCAAGGTTTATCAAATGGCAGAGGCTCTTGAAGTGGAAGTTTATAAAGTTACCAAAGATTTTCCTAAGGAAGAAAAATACGGAAGCACAAACCAGTTGAGAAGATCGTCTGCGGCGGTAGCAAATAATATTGCTGAAGGCTACGCGAGACACAGCTATCAAGAAAAAGTTCGCTACCTATATATCGCCAAGGGCGAAGCGGAAGAAACTAAAAGAAATATTATTCGATCCGGTAAGAAAGATTTTCTGGCAGAAGATGTTGCAAATGAGCTAGCTGATAAGTATACTGGTCTCCTCAAGGCAATAAGTGGTTACATTGGGTTTTTAAGAGATAAATCTTCTAAATAACTTATTAAACTTAAGCGTAGCGTAACTTATTGAACTTATTAAACTAACTCTATGGCGAAAAAAGTTGTAAAAGTTTTAAAACTTCAAATACCGGGTGGACAAGCCGTCCCCGGCCAACAGCTTGGGCCAGTGCTCGGTTCCGCCGGTATTTCTATTGGTGAGTTTGTCAAACGTTTTAATGATGAAACCAAAGATCGCAAAGGTGAGACGGTACCGACTGTGGTCCAGATTTTCGATGACAAGAGTTACAAGTTGACTTATAAAACTGAACCGGCCGCGGCTTTGATCCTCAAGGCCTTGGGCAAAGAAAAGGGATCTGGTACCAATACCACGTCGAAAGTTGGGACGCTCACTAAAACTCAGCTAAAAGAAATAGCCGAGAAAAAGATGGCTGATTTAAACGCCAACGATATTGAAGCCGCTTCTAAGATTATCGCAGGTACTGCTCGCTCGATGGGAGTTGATGTAAAGTAAAAAAGATTTATTTAGATAGAAAAAACGGCACCCTCTCCTCCATAGAGGGTGCCGTTGTTGTTTGGTCGAGTATATTGTTATTTGAATTACTCAACCAAAATCAGAAATTCGCGCGATGCTGCAATTGAGCTGTTTGAACCATGCACTATGTTGCGCGGCCCTCCCGATTCAGCATCTCTAAAATCATACCTAATAGTTCCGGGTGCCGCTTTTGCGGGATCAGTTGCGCCGTTGATGGCCCGTACTTTTTCTACAGCCTCCTCTCCTTCGATGACAAGTACCAAACATGGCCCGATTGTCATGGCAGACACGAGATCTTCAAAGAATGATCTACCTTCATGTTCTTTGTAAAATTCACGAATCTGGTGTCTATCCAGTTGCAAGTCTATTTCCTGAATGATGCGCATACCAGCTTCCAGATATCTTTGTTTGATCTGCCTCACCACGCTTTCGCCTCTTTTAACGCCATCTGGTTTAATGATAACGATAGTCCGTTCGGCCATTTTCCACCCCCTTATTATGTTTTTCTTAGATCTGACTTTGTCTGACGGTCATATTACATGAATCTTGCCTATTTCTCTAGTATTAGATAAGAATATTTCAATCCTTCGAATTCTCCGGATTCTTCCAAGATTTTTTTGGTAAATATATTTGAATATTCCGGGAAGAAGGCGTCACCCTCTACATCCAGATCCACTTTTGTTACATACAGTCTATCTACCAAGGGCAGAGTTTCTTTATAAATTTCCGCTCCGCCGATAATAAAAATTTCTTCCCGGTCAAATTCTTTTGCTTTCTCAATCGCCTCTATCACCGAGTGAACGATAATACATCTGGGAATTTCCAGATTCTTATCTCTGGTAACTATAATATTTGTCCTGTCTGGAAGGGACCTGTTTATAGATTGATAGGTTTTTCTACCCATGATTATAGGATGGCCGGTAGTTAGTTTTTTAAATCTCTTAAGATCTTCCGGCAAACGCCAGAGAAGGGCATTAGCTTTGCCTATGGCCATGTTCCTAGAATGCGCAACTATGATACTAATGCGAGGATTTGGCATTGTTGTATTATATATGGAAATCAATGCCGGAGCTTTACGAAATAGAAATAAAGAGTCTTTTAGGTGACAAGAAACAAGCCAGTGTTTTGAGCGAGAAGATATCTAAACGTGGAGGAGTGCTCACGGCAAAAAACAAACAACTAAATCACTATTTTGTGTTCTCTAATGTTGTGAAATTTAAAAAAATTATTTTACCGCATATTGAAGAGTCAAAAAAATCGCTTTTCCAGAAAATTCTCAACGAAGGAAAAAATCTCTCTATCCGCACTCGCGATACTGATGGTAGAGTTCTCTTGGTTGTTAAAGCCTCAATTGGTTCTGATACCAGCGCCAACGGCGTTTCTCGCATGGAGTTCGAGTCAGAAATAGACATGACCATCGATAAACTGGATAAGCTTTTTCTCAAGGCGGGTCTCAAATATCAAGCCAAATGGTCACGCGAGAGAGAAGAGTACAAATTGGGCGATACCAATATTTGTCTTGATAAGAATGCCGGTTATGGATATCTCGCGGAATTTGAGAAGGTGGTAACAGACCGTACTCTAGCCGATGCTGTGAAAAAAGAATTGCTCGGGCTTATGAAAGATTTTGGGGTGGAGGAGTTGCCTCAAGGCCGTTTGGAAAGAATGTTTGCGCATTACAACAAAAATTGGCGGGATTATTACGGGACTGATAAGATATTTAACATTACATAACATGTTTTTGTCTGATCGAGATATAAAAAAGGTGATCAAAAGCGGCGAGATTACACTAAAACCGTTTGATGTTCGTAAACTACAACCTGCCAGCTATGACATTTCACTCGGCAATAAATTTGTCATTAATGATGCTCATACTACGAGTTTCATCGATCCCGCCAACAATGTTTTTCCCAAGACTCATGAAATTCATGTCAAAGATAAAGAGGCCTTCGTGCTTCATCCTGGTGTTAGTATCCTCGGATATTCCAAAGAATACTTCGGCTCCGATCATTATCTCATAGAGGTGAATGGTAAAAGTTCTCTGGCGCGTATCGGACTTCTGGTACACAACAGTGCTGCCATGATTAATCCCGGCCACTTTTTGTATGTTGCTTTGGAACTTTGCAATCTTAATAACGTGCCGATTATTCTTCGTCCGGGTATGGCCATTGCCCAAATTACTTTCTCTACTCTTTCAAGCGCAACTGAAAAAAATT
>MHWZ01000035.1:15056-18996 GCA_001825475.1 Candidatus Zambryskibacteria bacterium RIFOXYD2_FULL_43_10
AAAGCGTGAGTTTAATTCTGGTATTGCAATTAAAAGTGTTTTTGGCCGCAGTATGCGTTTCGATCTTTCTAAAGAATTTCCGCTTTTGACTACTAAAAAAGTTTTCTTGCGAGGAATCATTCACGAGTTACTTTGGTTTTTAAAGGGTGACGTGAATATCAAATATCTGGTAAATAACGATGTGCATATCTGGGATGATTGGCCCTACAAGGAATATAAGAAAAAGATGGACGCAAGAGAAGTGCCAAAATTGTCTCAAGACAAGTTTATTAGCAAAATAAAAGAAGATAATCAATTTGCCAAGAAGTGGGGCGAGCTTGGCCCCGTCTATGGTAGGCAATGGAGGCGCTGGCCGGCAAGCGACGGAAGAGAAATTGACCAACTGGCCTGGGCGATAGAAAAAACGAAAAAATATCCTGACAGAAAACATGTGGTTGTCTCCGCGTGGAATCCTGAATACGTTTACGAAATGGCTAAACCCGGCACCTCGATGGCTATTCCGCCATGCCACACCATGTTTAATATCAATGTAACTAATGGCAAGCTGTCACTGCTTCTCTATCAAAGGAGCGCGGATATGTTTCTGGGAGTGCCTTTTAATATCGCCTCTTATTCTCTTTTGACGATGATGCTTACCCAAGTCTGCGGATACAAAGTTGGGGAATTCGTACACATGTTGGGAGACACTCACTTGTATGGCAATCATTATGAACAGGCGAGAGAACAGTTAACAAGAGAACCTAGACAATTTCCTGTAATGAAAATAAATCCCGATATTAAAGAAATAGACGGATTCAGTCCTGAAGACTTTACTCTGGAAGGATATGATCCGCATCCGCCAATAAAAGGTGAGATTACTGTGGTTGGAGGGTTTAATGAGAAAGATAGGAAGGAATTCTCTTTCAATAAGAAATCATGAAAGATAAAGAAATCAGTAGACTAATAGAACAGGAAAAAAAACGACAAAAAAGCGTGATAAATCTTATTGCTTCTGAAAATTATGTTTCGCAAGATGTGCTCAAGGCACTTGGGTCAGAGTTGACAAATAAGTATGGGGAAGGTTATCCGGGCAGACGTTATTACCGCGGAGTGGCAGTTGTTGATAAGGTAGAGCTTCTGGCTCAAAAGCGCGCTCTTAAACTTTTTGGATTGAAGGAAAGTGATTGGAGTGTAAATGTCCAGCCACTTTCTGGTTCACCCGCAAATTTTGCCGTGTATGCTGCTTTGGTTCCGATTGGAGGAAAAATTATGGGCATGGCTCTTTCTCATGGTGGTCATCTAACGCATGGACAAAAAGTTTCTATGACGGGAAAATTCTGGAGCCCAGTCTTATATGAAGTTGATAAAAAGACCGAGTTAATTGACTATGAGCAATTGAAAAGTATCGCGATTACTGAAAAACCGAACATCATAGTGGCAGGATTCACCGCTTACGCTCACATTGTCGATTTTCAAAAGTTTCGCGAAATTGCGGATGCTTGCGGCGCTTATTTAATGATAGATATGTCACATTTTGCAGGATTAGTAGCGGGAAGAATTTATCCATCACCATTCCCTTACGCAGATATAGTTACTACGACAACACATAAAACTCTCAGAGGTCCACGTTCCGCCCTAATTTTTTCCAAAAGAGACGGCCGCGAACTCTTCAAGAAAATTGATAAAACCATTCTACCCGGACTTCAGGGTGGTCCACATTTCAATCAAATTGCGGCGGTAGCGGTTGCCTTGAAGGAGGCCAATGGTCCGGCTTTTAAAAAATATGCCAAACAGATTGTGAAAAATACTAAAATTCTCTCGGATGAACTCTCCCGACTTGGTTGGAGAATTATCGAAGGTGGTACAGAAACCCATCTTTTACGTGTAGATGTTTGGAGAGATGGAAAGGGAATTGGTGGTAGGGAAGCGGCTGATAAACTGGAGGCGGCCGGAATTATTGTGAACGAAAACACCATACCATTTGACACGCGAAGCCCCATGGATCCTTCTGGCCTTCGTCTGGGTACAGCGGCGGAAACTACCCGAGGAAGAAATGAAAAAGACATGATAAAGATTGCCCGAAGGATTGATGCTATTCTTAAGAGGTGAAAGAGGATATAGAAAAATTAATAAAAGAAGCGTTAAAATCACTCGATTTAAAAGTGAATGATTTTGTTGTGGAGCATCCGGTGGATTTAAAAATGGGAGATTATTCTACTAATGTAGGTATTAAAACTGGCAAAGCCAAAGAAATTATTACCCACTTGGAGGCTGAGCCTCCAAGTGGGGTGGAGAGAATGGAACTTGCGGGGCCGGGATTTATTAATTTTTATTTGTCCAAAGAATTTTTCACACAAAGTTTGAGGGAGATTATCGAGAAAAGAGGCGAGTTTGGTAAGAATGAAAATCTGAAAGGAAAAAGGTTTTTTATAGAACATACCCAACCAAATCCGTTCAAAGAATTTCACATAGGTCATTTGATGAACAACACAATCGGGGAGTCGATTTCAAGAATTATTCAAGCAAATGGCGCCGAAATAAAGACGGCTAGTTATCATGGTGACGTGGGTATGCATGTGGCCAAGGCCTTATGGAAAGGAGATTACGCTCTGGGAGCAAAAGCATTTGAGGAAGATCAGGCGGCCAAGACAGAAATACAAGAGATCAATAAGAAAATATATGAAAAATCAGATTCGGATATAAACATGAAATATGAGGTGGGCAAGAAGAAGTCTCTTAACGAGTTTGAAAAAATTTATCGAAAATTAGGCAGTAAGTTTGACCATTCTTTTTTTGAAAGTGAGACTGCGGAGATTGGTAAGAAATTAGTGCTTGATAATCTTGGTACGGTTTTTGAAGAAAGTGAGGGGGCGGTAGTTTATAGGGGAGAAAAGGTCGGGCTTCATACGAGAGTATTTTTAAACTCTGATAAATTACCCACATATGAAACGAAAGAAATTGGTCTGGCAAAGATAAAGCGGCAGACTTTTCCGTTTGATCAGTCCCTAACAATTACCGGTAACGAACAAGATGCATTCTTCAATGTGGTTGAGGTAGCAACAGGGGAAGTTTTTCCTAATTTGAAGAGCAAATTAAAACACCTTTCACACGGCATGTTACGTTTGCCTACAGGGAAGATGTCTTCTCGTACGAGTGATGTCATTACTGCCGAGGAATTGATAGATAAGATTAAAAAGAAGGTGAAGGGTGATGAGGCCGTGGCTATCGGTGCCATCAAATACATGATTTTACGACAGGCGATAGGTAATGATATTGTTTTTGATATTGACAAGTCTGTGTCTATAGAAGGCGACTCCGGAGTCTACCTGCAGTACGCATACGCGCGTACCAATTCACTGCTTGAAAAGGCTGATGCCCAAGGTCTGACCTTAAATACGAATTCTCAAGGTCAGACCTTAAGACATACTCATGAAGTAGAGAAACTTTTATACAGATTTCCGGAAATAGTCGAGAGGGCGGGTCGAGATTACGCACCGCATTACATCACTACATATCTCACCGCACTTGCCGGTAGTTTCAATAATTTCTACGCGCATGAGCAGATTATTGATAGTTCGCCTGAATCTCCGTACCGCTTGGCCATCGTCAAGGCATTTAATATTGTCATGAAAAATGGCCTAACTATTCTTGGTATTCCAGCTCCCGAAAAGATGTAACGAACGTAAAAAAGGTGTTAAAATGGGCGAAATATGACAAACGAAGAGAAGCCCGCCTTGACTCGCGAGGACTCGTCAACGCGAGGCAGGTCCGAACGAGCCCAAAGAGAGGAAAAAATTCTTCAATTCTGGAAAGAAAATAAAATATTTGAGAAAACTCTTGAGAAGAATGCTCCGAAGGGCGAATTTGTGTTTTATGATGGGCCGCCATTTGCCACCGGCCTTCCTCATTACGGGCACATTTTGGCCGGGACCATCAAGGATGTCATCCCGAGATACAAAAC
>MHWZ01000035.1:19005-19860 GCA_001825475.1 Candidatus Zambryskibacteria bacterium RIFOXYD2_FULL_43_10
CTTCCATGTGTTGCGCCGCTGGGGTTGGGATTGCCACGGTTTACCTATTGAAAATCTAATTGAGAAAGAGCTGGGATTGGAGACGAAAAAAGATATAGAAAAATTCGGTGTAGCCGAATTTAATAAGCGCGCCAGAGAAAGTGTTTTTCGTTTTGAAAAAGATTGGAAAGAAATTATTCCACGTACCGGTCGCTGGGTGGATATGGAAAATTCCTACAAAACGATGAACACTGGTTATATGGAATCCGTCTGGTGGTCTTTCAAACAACTTTATGAAAAAAAATTGGTGTATCAAGGGTTTAAATCCATGCACCTATGTCCGCGTTGCGAAACAACTCTTTCAAATTTTGAGGTTAATTTAGGTTATAAGGATATCACTGATATATCGGTTTACGTGAAATTTGAATTAGTTGATGAGCCTGGGACGTATCTTTTGGCTTGGACGACTACCCCGTGGACTCTTCCGGGAAATGCGGCTTTGGCAGTCAATCCAGATATCGAATATGTTAAATATCGTTGGGCCGGAGACACTCTGATTGTATCAAAAAAGTTTTTTGATACTGGTAAATATCCGGGTTCTGATCCGGAACAAATATTAGGCAGCAATCTGGTGGGCAAAAGGTACAAGACATTGTTCGATTATTACTTAAAAGAATCACAAGTGTACGGGGCAGAGTTTGTGACTTTAGAGGATGGCACGGGTATTGTGCATATCGCTCCTGCTTTCGGTGAAGATGACTACAATCTTTCGCTCAAAGAAAAGTTGCCCTTCCTTCAACATGTTGGCGCCGACGGTAGGTTTAAATCGGAGGTAAAAGATTTTGTGGGCGAATTAGCGAAACCGAAAGATGACCA
>MHWZ01000036.1:0-1608 GCA_001825475.1 Candidatus Zambryskibacteria bacterium RIFOXYD2_FULL_43_10
GCATATTCATGCGCCACTTTCTGTCTTTCTTCTTCTGTTAACAATTTAAACATATTTTATCTATCGCGAGGCAGAATCAAACCTATGGCAGACGCGTATCCAAGAGATTCTCCAAACGTTATTTCCGGAACATAATTATTGGAGCGAGACATTTTCAACCACACATCAGCCGTTGTGTATGGGATTTCACTTCCACCCATAAATTTATCGACAAGGGCCGTCTTACTTCCCCCGGACCCGCACAGGATTATTTTTTCAATCTTGCTTCCCGCGTGAGCATTCCAAAAGGCGATCACTTTGCGCATTTCTTCCCTCAAAAATTCTTTAGAACCCGAGCCGGGATCGCCGGCGGCGAGACTATAAGCCAACGCAGTGCTGAACTGCACCACCCCTTTCTCAACTACATAGAAACCGGTTTTTTTGGTAGAGAGATTGATAATAAGGATTGGTTGTTTATTGCCTTTACGAATGACTGCCCGAGCAATAGCTCGCGACTCAAGATCGAAGGAGATCGGGGTGATTCCGGCAGACTCAAAGAGTGTCACATAAGCACTGACAATATTTTTAGGTAGAACGGAGACGGCTACCTTTATCTCACCAGTATCCCCATCTTCGCTGACAACCTCAAAATCGAACACCGATTCGGCAAGAGATATGGGAACATTCTCTTCGATGATGAAAGCAACCGCATCCTTCATGCCTTCGGGAGGCACTTGACCAATATTAGCGGTAAAGAGGTACGCCCTCTCTTCGGGCAAAATGGCCTTCACGTAAGAAACACCATAATGTGAGGAAAATTCACGCAAAACATTGGCAAGCTCGTCTGGATTATTAATCAAGCCAGATTCAACCGATCCCTTGGGATTATCAATTTTGCTGGCATGTGCCAACTCAAACCCTCTGCCAAAAATTTTTCTTCTTAACTGTACAAATCTGGTGTCGGTATCCTTGATCACGACACCGGTAGTCGAGAGTAAAAGAAATTCGGGGACAGGGAAAAGATCAAGTAACGCTTTTTGTTTCTCGGAAACAACCATACTCTTAATTATACCCCACCTTGTCTGACATTTCTTATCTGCTCTCCAAGTAGTTCTTAAGAATCAGAGCGGCGGCGGAAGCATCGGTCATTTCCGTCCGCCCTTGAAGCCGCCGGGCCTCGAGAGTGGTGAAAACCTCCGGATGACAAACTATTTCCACCTCACTCGACTGCGCAGACAAACGCGTTTCAAGTTCACTTTTAAAGCTATCTATCGCTTTTTGAATCGGGTTCGAATTGCCACTTAAGTCTCTCGATTCGCCAATTATAATTTTCCCTATTTCCTCCTCTTCTCTAAATTTCAAAACCTTATCTACCAGAGTTTTGTCATTCGGCCATACAGCGCGCGGTAGAGCAAAGTCGCCCATCTCATCAGTTGATGCGACACCCACACGCCTTTCGCCATAGTCGATTGCCATAAGCTTCATCCGATTAATTATAGTATAATTAGAAAGAGTATTATTGTTAATTATATTTATACATATATATGAATTCTGCTGTTTGGATTCTAAGAATAGCGACCGCCGGATCCTTCATAGGACACGGAATGTTTGCCATTCAAGGCAAAGAGT
>MHWZ01000036.1:1614-2885 GCA_001825475.1 Candidatus Zambryskibacteria bacterium RIFOXYD2_FULL_43_10
TTAAATATTTCGAAGCGGTCGGTATAAACAACCCGGAGACGATTGTAACCCTACTTTTGCTCATCGGCGTACTAGACCTTGCTTTGGCGGTTCTAACTCTGATCAAGCCGGTGCGAATAGCTGTTTTGTGGATGGCGCTTTGGGGATTGTGGACAGCAATGATTCGCTGGCCGATAGGGCCTGATCCCGTTTGGGATTTTGTTGAAAGATGGGCAAATTGGGGCGCGCCTCTGGCATTGTTGTTCTTACTTGGATGGCCAAAGAATTTCAAAGAGTGGTTTAGGTAACAATCGCACAGAAAAGAGTATAATACACATTCTTTCCGAGCAAGGCGGAGGAGTGGCTCGAGGGGTTGAAGGCACCGCACTTGAAATGCGGCATGGACGAAAGTCCATCGTGAGTTCGAATCTCACCTCCTCCGCCTTACTCGGAAATCAATGTTTCCAATCTGTTCTCTATTGTTCTTGAGGCGAGGGTGGGATTTTTTTGATGTTAAATTTAATGACCTTGGGAGTGAGATTAACGATTGAGAGTGTATCAGGAGCGCCGACAACATCATCATTTGTTATCGTGTATTTCTGCGCGCCAGCAACGCTATCCTCAAGATCGAGGCTTATTTTTAATTTATCCGCATTCAAAAAACTAAAATCCTGATTCCGACCGGACAAAGAAACGCTGATTTCTGTCGGACCAATACTTTCGATGAGATATTCTGCCGGCAACGAACGAAATTCGACCGGTACTTGGAAATTTTTGGTAATAGTGCCCGCACCAAGCTGGATTATAAAGGCATACCACAGAAAGAAAGCAATCAAGAGAGAAGTGAGTTTTTCTTTCCAATTTACTAAAGGATGCCAACTTTTCGGTCCGGCGTCACCCTCAAGTAAATGTTTACGCAAAAAATCATGCAATCTAGCCGGAAGTTCGTCAGCGACGGAGTCCTCGGGCAAGGCCTTAATATCGCTGTCTTCCGCGATTGAAATTACTCCCCTTTCTTCAGATACCACGATAATGAAGGCATCCGAGCGTTCAGCAAGTCCAAGCGCCGCGCGATGCCTAGTTCCAAATTTTTTTATTCCTTTTCTGGCCAAAGGCAAATGAACTCCGAACGCTCTCACTCTGTCTCCTTGGATCACCGCAGCGCCATCATGTCCGGGAGAAGATGGGTCAAAAATACTCTGTAAAAGTTCTGCGGACACCCTGCCTCCCAAGGGGATGCCTCCCGCCGCCACCATATCCAAATTGTCTGCTCCGGGAAAAACTATGATGGC
>MHWZ01000036.1:2933-4939 GCA_001825475.1 Candidatus Zambryskibacteria bacterium RIFOXYD2_FULL_43_10
GATAACTCGTCAGATAAAGACCGAAATATCTTGCAAAGATATAGATGAGTACCAAAACTGCCACTCCGTTAAAAAGGAAAAGGGAGCGTGTTTTTTTAAAAAGCAAAACTATGGCATAGACCAAAAATGCCACGACTATCATATCAAGATAGTCACGCAATCCGATATCAAACGAAGAAAAATTTGCAAAAATTGCGCCCGCGGTTAGTAATTGAGCCATCATACGCTGATTATAATGAAAAGTTTGAACTTTACTACCCTTAACAGACGTAAATCTAATGCGCAGTCAAAATATTTACGATAGACATTGAAACTACACCGATTAAAAACAAGAGTAAATGTCTCCAGTAAAAACGGCTATGTCTTGAAGCTCTGACTGAATGAGGAATAAGGTCATGAAAAACAACCACTAAAAACGCTCCGGAAGCTAAACCAAGAAGAGGAACCTCAAGTATTTCAAAATTTTCTAACAAAAAGAAACCGCCCAGCGCGCCGGGAAGAATCGTGGCGGAAATGGCAAAATTTAAGACGAGAGCCGACCTTGCCGAGTAGCCGGCTTGTCGAAGAACAAAAAACTCTGACATCTCTTGCACCAGTTCGTGGACAAAAATACTTAAGGCGGCGACTATCCCAAGCGAAGAACCGGCGGCAAAAGAAGCCGCCAAGAAAATACCGTCGCCCAAATTATGAAGAGCGTCACTTACCATAATCCGTCGAGCGTCAAGTCTTGAATGGGGATGCGTCTCAAGTGTTTCATCATGATGGTGGTGCGAGGAAGGCAGAAATTTAAATAATAGCCATACTGTCAACACTCCGATTATGATCCAGAGTAATCCGAATCTGAAAGTATGCGAATGTTCTAGCGCCTCAATTCCCAGTTGATAGGCAATGACCAAGAAAACTCCTGCGGAAAAACTGACTAAAAGACTCAAGTGACGCTCAACCACGCGACCCGCTCTCCGCCACACAGAAAAAACTCCAACAAGAGAAGCAAACATGATAAGAACGGCGTACGGAAATATTTCGATCATTCTAGAATAGACGCTTAAAGATTATGATATAATTTAGGTACTTATGCCACAACCGTCATTTAAAATAGAGTGGGATGCTCATGAGTATGAACACAAAGAAAGAAGTTCTGATTGGTTCTGGGCGGTAGGTATTGTTTCAGTTTCCGTCGCTATCGCTTCGGTTATTTTGGGCAATATCATTTTTGCCATCTTGGTGCTTGTCAGCGTTTTTGCCCTTTCGATTTTTACCAATCGTCCGCCAAGCACGTTACACGTAATCGTAGATGACAAAGGTATAATCCGGGGTAAGGTTCGTTATCCATATCAAACTCTCCAATCTTTTTGGATAGATATGGACCATCCTCACAAAAAAATAATCCTGCGATCCGAAAAGTTGCTGATGCCTCTTATTATTGTACCACTTAATGATGAAATTGATGAGGGACAATTACGCGAAAAGCTCTCCAAAGTCTTGTCAGAGGAATTCCACAACCTTCCTTTTGTTGAGAGAATTCTTGAATACCTCGGATTTTAATAAAAAACTAGAGTCCTTGATTCTTAGATTGACGGGCCCGCTGAATAAGTTCGTCACGCAGTTGTTCGGCAACTTCTCGGGAGAGCGCCGGCAACCGTCCTTCGGCGCCGCCACCGGACACCCCGTACCTATTAATTATCGCGCTCATTCCCGCTGTCTGAATGTTAAGATCCGATAATCCAAGCAGACGAGCCAGAATACCCCGATAAATATCCACGTTCTGAATGCGATCGTAAGGAATAGTCACATATTTTTTGTAGATAACCCCAAGCTCCTTGCGAAAACCAGCGTCAGTGAGTTCGTAGCGGTAAAAATAGTACGTGAGTTTGGCCCAAACAAAACACAGGATCAGAAAAATCGGAATGATAATCCACAGCCAGTTGAGAAAACTCAACGAAAATCCGCCGCCACTCTCCAGAGTTTCATCAAGTTCATCTACGAACGCAGAACTCCAAATACTC
>MHWZ01000036.1:4949-5485 GCA_001825475.1 Candidatus Zambryskibacteria bacterium RIFOXYD2_FULL_43_10
TTATAAAGAACCAACGTAAAACGAAACTGATAAAAAATAACCAGACTGCTTTTGGATCAAGTTGTTTCATGGATTATAAATTTAAGACTAATTAATGTGGTTCAATATATTTATTTTAACATATTTCCAACATAATGCTCCCGCCAGGAATCGGACCTGGATCGCTAGATCCGCAATCTAGCATTCTATCCATTAAACTACGGGAGCTTTTAAGTAAGCTTAAAGCTTTTTAACCAATTTTGAAAGACGGGATTTCTTACGGACGGCGGTGTTTTTCTTTAAAGTCTTACTCTTGACCGCTTTATCGAGCGCGCTTTGAACTTCGCGCATCATGGCTTCTGCCTCTTTTTTGTTACCGGAGGCGACGAGTTTTTTGAGAGATTTGACGGAGCGAGAGATCTTGTCTTTGCGACGTAAATTGAACTCTCGTTTGCGTTGAGAGCTTCTGTGCGCCTTTTTGGCTCCTCGGGTAATTGACATAAGGGCATCTTATCAAACTTTGCATTATAATGACAACACCATGATTGCCTGTCTCT
>MHWZ01000036.1:5491-5984 GCA_001825475.1 Candidatus Zambryskibacteria bacterium RIFOXYD2_FULL_43_10
CAGTTCGGCGCAAAGATTTAAATGCCATAATAGTGGACGTCTCCGGCGTCGGCTACAAAGTCTTAGTCACCACCGAGACGGCACTGGAGGCCGCGCCGAGCTCCCCCATCTTCCTCTGGACACATCTTGTCGTAAGAGAGACTTCTCTCGAACTCTTCGGTTTCCTGGATAAAGAAACCCTCGATATTTTTGAACTCTTGATTACCATCTCGGGTATCGGGCCCAAAACGGCTCTTAGTATCTTAAATGTCGCCACCCCTTCAATGCTCCGGCAAGCGGTTGCGAGTGAAGATATTACATATCTGACACGAGTCTCCGGCATTGGTAAGAAAAATGCCGAGAAAATAGTCTTGGAGCTCAAAGATAAATTGAAAACTACGGACGCGGATAAGAGTGTAAACATTCGCGCCGAAGGCGATGTTCTTGAAGCCCTGATTTCCCTCGGCTACAGCGAACGCGACACCCGCGACGCGCTCAAAAAAGTGCCGAAAGA
>MHWZ01000037.1:0-8497 GCA_001825475.1 Candidatus Zambryskibacteria bacterium RIFOXYD2_FULL_43_10
GTTGCCGAGTGAAGCGAGGCCGTGGCGGGGCGATTTCCATTAGTTACGAATTTTTGATAAAATAGGTTCGAGTGAAGTCATAAAGACACTCAATTAATCTCTGGAAGTAGAGGTGGCGGATTTCTCAAGAGCCTTAGCCTTGGCGGCCAACGCCTTAAGAGCCGGTACTTTCTCTTCTAATTCTTCAACGGAATGAAAGCCATGATACGAAAGACCGTTGATAATCAAGGCCGGTAGATCCGATTTGACTTTATAAATTGACACAAGAGTATCAATGGCGCCAACATCAAAGTGATAATCAAATGAATATACCCGTAGATCCGGATATCTATCTCTAAGCGCCGTTAAGACATACCCCATCTTTTCGCAATCCTCGCAAACATCTTTAGTTGAATAAAAATAAAGAATAAAAGTCGGTTTGATACCGCACTTTTCCGTCAATCGTTTCATCAGAAGATAATCTTTTATTTCCAACAAAAAGTATGAGCGTTTCAAATATTCAAGATCCCCAGTGTTTAATTCAGTTTGATTTTCGGCATAAGTCAGCCTTTCTCCGATAGAACCAAGTTCTTTGGAAAGAAAGCCGGGGCCGATATCTTTGCAAGATGTTTCTTCCAACAACATAAATTGGGTTTCGGACGAAAGAATATCCAACGCTACTCGATTTTCAATCGCGCGGACATCTTCAAGTTTTTTCTGGCCTAAGATATTTGATACATAGATAGCGGTACCAAAAATAATAGCGGTGATAGTAAAGGCAGCAATATATTTCTTAGAATTAATCATTTCGGCAAATTATATTAAATTACTTCCAACTTATTTGTCTTTTAAAAACCGTGCTGAATACGGCCTTTGCCAGCCACAAGGGTACAATGAAAACATAAATGATAAGATAGTAAAAAACTCCTCTGGTAATTGTAAATTGACCGTCGGTCAGCTTAATGGCAAGATATAAAATGACAAAAGTTAATATAATGGCACTTAAGGTCAAAAAGGGTACCACACCTGTATTAATGAAGAACCAGTCGAAAGTGGGGGATTTCCAAGAGAATCCTATTATTTGAAACTTCGTTAAAGTGTCAGAAACGCTGGAAAGATTATTCCAAAGGACGCGAGCGGCAAGATAGAGAGTGGAGAAGATCGAGGAAGTGGCAATAGGTAAAATAAAAAGACCAATATGTCCATATTTTCGATTAAAAAACAGTTCCTTATAATCTATAACGTTGTTTAAAAAACCATATGTCCAACGCACCCTCTGTTTAAAGAGCGTCGGAAATCTAAGTGGTGTTGTTGTATAAACATGCGCCCCGTGAGAATTCACTATTTTATAGTGATTTTTCTGTAAACGTAAGGCCATCTCCAGATCTTCAGTATGGTGCGCGTGACGGTAACCGCCAAGTTCTTGAAATACTTTAGTGCGAAAAATGGAAAATGGCCCTGGTGTTACATAGAGCGCACCGAGAGAAGAAAGCATGCGACGAAGGAAAATGCCCCAACTATATTCAATTTTTTGAACGTATTGCA
The DNA here is from genome assembly GCA_001825475.1 of Candidatus Zambryskibacteria bacterium RIFOXYD2_FULL_43_10. GTDB lineage: Bacteria > Patescibacteriota > Minisyncoccia > Phycocordibacterales > Zambryskibacteraceae > UBA5004. Next base: position 1,525 of record MHWZ01000037.1, read on the forward strand.
GAATAGTTGTCGGATTATATACCTTAATTGAAGGGGTAACAGCCATAATGTCCGCATTATCAAAAAAAGGCACTATTTTTTTAAGAGCATTAGTATTGACAAACGAATCGGCGTCAAGGCATCCTACCAGATCGCTTTTTACCAATTCCAAGGCTAAATTCAGCGCCGTATGTTTGCCGCCATTTTTTTTCCATAAAAGATTGATCTGAGAACGGTCCTTAAACTGCATAAGCCGAGAACGCGTTCCATCAGTCGAACCATCATCGACAACAATAATAGAAAGTTTTTCTCGTGGATAATCTAAATTCAAAAGTGAAGAAATAGTACTTTCGACCGTAAGTTCTTCATTAAAACAGGGCACAATTATAGTCACAGTTGGAAACCATTTGATATTCTTTCCAACATACTTATCTTCCCAACCCAATTCCTCTTTCACTTCAAAATAAGTAATAAGAAGAAAAACCTCAAAAAAGAGGGTGATGAAAAGAGAACAATAGAGAATAAATGTTTGAATCTCAACCATTGCGATAAGGCACACTATACCATAAGATATGGGATTATGCCTGAAAATATAGTTATCCGATCGGACGAAGAAAGGCGGCTTCGTGAGATTCTAGAAACTAAAAGCGATCCAGAATCAGAACGTTTAAGGAGATTTTTAAACATGCCAGATTTATCCCGCACACCTGGCAGTCCCATTAATGAAATCGTTAAGCGTTTTATCAATATTCCTGATTTTAAGGGATTTGACATTATCGAGGTACCAGAAATAGTACCGGCGGATATTAGTTTCGATCTATTTGATTTCCCAGCTGATCATCCCGCCCGCTCAAAATCTGATACTTATTACGTCGATGATAAGCATATTTTACGGACCCATACGACAGTTATGTGGTATTACTATTTACAGAATCCCGGTGTCCAGAAACGCATGACTTCAGGCAAACCTGTAGGTTGTTTTTCATTCGGTAAGGTATATAGGAAAGATGAAATTGATCGTAGCCACATGAATGTCTTCCACCAAATAGATGGCTGGTACTTAGTTCCTAAGGATAAGAAAATAATCGGAACTGAAGATTTGGAAGTAGCTTTGCGAGCAATTGCCAAAGAAGTGTTCGGTTCTGGTGCCAAATTAAAAATTTTTCCAGATACGTTCCCTTACACCGATCCTTCTTTACAAATGGAGGTGGAAAGGAATGGCACATGGCTTGAGGTGTTAGGAAGTGGGGTGGTTAAGAGCAGTGTTTTAGAAAAATTTGGTGTTGATTCTTCAAAATGGAATGGTTGGGCTTTTGGTCCAGGTATTGAACGATTAGCAATGGTGAGCATGGAACTACCAGATATTCGTCTTTTGTGGTCAGAGGATGAGAGGGTTAAACGACAATTAAAACTTGGTAATAAGTATAAAGAGGTTTCTAAATTTCCTTCAATTGTAAGAGATATCTCATTTGTTGTGGATAAGAATTTTGTACCCAATGATTACTTCGATGTTATTCGGGATATCGGAGAAGATTTGATAGAACAAGTGGAACTATTAGATAAATACGAAAACTCTGACAAATTCGGGGGAGGGAAGTTAAGTTATACTTTCCGGATTACTTATCGAAGCCTCGAAAGAACCCTGACAAATGAGGAAATCAATAAAATTCATTCTAAAATCGAAGAGAAAACAAAGGCTGATTTTAAGGGCAAAATCCGCCTAGAATAAGTCACTTAAATACCTTTCTTTTAAGGCCCATTTATGCTAAAATGGGCGCATAAAATACATATGCCGAAATCAGCTAAACCAGCCAAGAAAACGGGCGCGTACAGCGCCGAATCCATCACAGTTTTAGAGGGACTTGAGCCAGTACGTAAACGCCCCGGCATGTATATTGGTACTACCGGCCCTGATGGTCTCCATCATCTTGTCACGGAGATTTTTGACAATTCTCGTGACGAAGCCATGGGCGGATTTGCCGACGATATAGAGATAACTCTTTTGCCAAACAATCAGATTCGCGTGGTTGACAATGGCCGAGGTATTCCTATCGATATTCACAAACAGACAAAAGTTTCTGCTCTGGAGACCATTATGACAACGCTCCATGCCGGAGGTAAATTTGACGGCGAAAGTTACAAGGTTTCTGGAGGATTGCATGGAGTCGGCGGTTCAGTGGTTAATGCCCTTTCTATATATTGTCGAGCCGAGGTGCATCGAGACAGTGGCATTTATATTCAAGAATACAGTCAGGGTAAGAAAAAGAGCGCGGTCAAAAAAATTGGCACCTCCAAGCTCCACGGCACTATTATCACTTTTCAACCGGATCCGATTATTTTCCCGGATATTAATTTTAACTTTGAACGCATCGTAAATCATCTGCGTCAACAGGCTTATTTAGTCAAGGGTTTGCGCATTTCGGTTATTGACGCCCGCGCAGCGGAAGTCTGGCCCTCTCGAAAAAACGCCGAGTTTCCGGAAGGAATTTTTTATACCCGCGAACTTGGTCTAAACGCGCCTTCAATGTCTTTCTATTTTGATGGTGGACTTATGTCTTTGGTACGATTTGAAAACGAACATAGCAAACCGATACATAAGAATATTTTTTATGTTGCAAAAAATGCCAACGGCAATGACTACGAGACGGTAGAAGTGGCTCTTCAGTATGTTGATGATATTTCTTCCCGTCTTTTACCCTTTGCCAACAATATTTACACGGCCGAAGGCGGCACGCACGTCACCGGCTTTAAAACCGCTTTGACTAGAAGTCTAAATACTTATGCCCGGAAGAATAATTTGGTAAATGAAAAGGAGGATAATTTCACTGGAGATGACGCGCTTGAGGGTCTCACCGCCGTCATTTCGATTAAATTGCGTGAGATTCAATTTGAAGGACAAACCAAGGCTAAGCTCGGCAGTGTGGAGGCGCAAAGCATGGTCACCACCATCTTTGGTGAGGCCTTCTCCGCCTATCTTGAAGAAAATCCGGATGATGCCAGGAGTATTATTCAGAAAGTGATACTCGCACTCAAGGCGAGAAAGGCCGCCAAGGCCGCGAAAGATTCTGTGCTTCGCAAGGGCGCGCTTGAGGGTATGACATTGCCCGGTAAACTTGCTGATTGCCAGTCCCGTTCAGCCGAAGAATCTGAACTCTTTATCGTGGAGGGAGATTCCGCCGGCGGTACAGCCAAACAGGGAAGAGACAGGCGGATTCAAGCCATCTTGCCTTTACGCGGCAAGATTCTCAATATTGAACGCGCCCATCTTGATCGCATGCTTGCTAGCGAACAAATTAAAAATTTAGTGGTCGCCTTCGGCACAGCAATAGGAGACACTTTCGATATCACCAAACTTCGTTATCATAAAATTATCATCGCCACCGATGCCGATGTTGACGGCGCTCATATCCGAACTCTCTTATTGACGCTTCTCTATAGATTTTTCCGTCCGCTTATTGATTCTGGTTTTGTTTATATTGCCCAACCGCCACTTTATAAAATTAAAAAGGGGAAGGAGATTGTCTACGCTTATTCAGATACGGAGCGCGATAAAAAAGCTGTAGAGGGAGCCGACGTTCAACGCTACAAAGGTCTCGGAGAAATGAACGCCGAAGAACTTTGGGAAACAACTATGGATCCGAAAGCCAGAATTCTTAAACAAGTTAATGTTGAAGATGCGAGAGAGGCAGATCGTATTTTTGACATTCTAATGGGCAGTGATGTCCCTTCCCGTAAGTCTTTTATCCAATCTAACGCCAAAAAGGCTGTTCTAGACGTGTAAAATAAAAAAATAGTTTCTTTTTATATGACCAATACCTAATTATTATTGGCTATTTTTTATTGTGGACAACATGTTGATAAAAAGTGGATAACTTTAGTAGTGTTGTGGAGAGGAGTGGTATAAGATGTTTCTTAGTGGGAAACAGTGGTAAGAGCTATGTTTATCGGCGAATACACACACACCGTTGATGAAAAAAATCGCTTTTCTTTGCCTGCGAAATTTCGTAAGGAGCTCGGTAAGAAAGTAGTTGTGACTCGCGGCAAAGATCATTGTCTTTTTCTGTATCCCACGAAGACCTGGATTTCCATCTCGGAGGAGGTGAAAAAACTCGGTCACGTTGAAAGCGACCATCGCTACACGCGGTTCACTTTCTCCGGCGCATCTGAAGTAGAGATCGATTCTATAGGTAGGATTCTAATCCCCGAATTTTTACGAGAGTTCGCGGGCTTGAAAAATCCGATTGTCATCACCGGCGTTCACGATAGAGTGGAAATCTGGAATGTCTCAAGCTGGTCAGCGTATAGAAAACGACTTGAATCAGAATATGCATAAGTCCGTTCTTTTACACGAAAGTATTGAAGCCCTTGATCTTAAACCAGGTAAAATATTCGTCGATGCTACATATGGTGGCGGAGGGCATAGCAAAGAGGTGGGGAGGCTATTTCCTGCGGTTGAGGTAATTGCTATCGATCAAGATCCCGAGGTAGATGCAATTCGAGCAAATTTCAGAGACCTGGATAAAGTCGTGGCACGAAAGGTTGATGCCATCCTTTTCGACTTAGGTATTTCAACCGATCAACTTGAACAGTCGGGAAGGGGATTCACTTTTCTCAAAGACGAACCGCTGGATATGCGAATATCCGGAGAGGGAATTACAGCGTCAGATATCTTGAACTCATGGGATGAATCCGCTCTCGAACTCGTTTTGCGAGGCTTCGGGGAAGAGAGCAATTCAAGAAGAATCGCTCGCGAGATTGTGGAGGGGAGAAAAGTTAAACCCTTCGCTACCACATTTGACCTTGTCAAAGTTGTAGGAAAGAGAAGGGGTAAGATTCACCCGGCCACCAAGACTTTCCAGGCCCTGCGCATTGCAGTCAACGAAGAACTCGCAAATCTTGAAACAGGATTGGAAAAAGGATTCCAAGTTCTCGGACCAAACGGAAGGTTTGCGGTGATTTCCTTCCATAGTCTGGAAGATCGGATAGTGAAAAATTTTTTCCGAAAGAAAATTAAGGAAAAATTGGCCAGACAAATCACAAAAAAACCCATCGTTCCAAACATTGAAGAAATTAAAAGAAATCCTCACTCACGCAGCGCCAAATTGAGAGTTATTGAGAAAATTTAATAAAGAAATAAGTTGAATAAAATGCAAAAGACACAAATAATTTCATACGACAAGCGAGTCCAACTTTTTTGGGCTTTGATAACTATTTCAATACTCTCTATTTTTATCTATATCTATGCCGTCAATGTCATCGCCAGAAATATTGCCTTAAAACAAGACTTGGAGAAACAAATGGCGGATATGTCAGCCCATTTTGACTCATTGGAGTTCGCCTATATCGAACTTAGAAACAACGTCACCCTTGAACTTGCGTATCAACGCGGGTTTAAGGAAGCGAAGTCTCCGCTTTATATCTCTCGCACCCGCCCTCAAGCTCTTTCATTCAATACATCTAGCCGTTAAAACTTATGCGCAAGCCAAGAAACAGGCTGCGTCTCCTATCTTTCTTTATAGTCATTTCTGCCCTCCTACTTGTAAGTAGACTCTATGTCGTACAGATAGTGTCGGGACAAAATTTCGAAGCTAAAGCAGGGCGTCAGTATACAGCCGGAACAAATTACTTCGATCGAGGTTCAATCTATTTTACGACCAAAGAAGGCACCTTGATACCGGCAGCCAACATCAAATTGGGATTTGTTGTGCACCTAAATCCGAATATTTTAAATCAGCGTGACGATCTGGAGGAAATTTATATGACCATTAATAGTATCATTCCGATTAGTAAAGAAGATTTCTTGGCTAAAGCCAAAAAGAAAAATGATCCTTATGAAGAATTGGCCGGGCGCCTGACAGTTGATGTGGCAGAAAAAATTCGAGCGCTTAAAATTTCTGGTCTCAATGTTACTCAAGAAAGATGGCGCGCCTACCCAGGTGGAGGTATGGCGGCACATGTCATAGGTCTTATCGGCTATTTGGACAATGAACTTGCCGGACGATACGGATTGGAACGCTTCTATGAACCGGTGTTAAGGAGAAGCAAGGATAGCGTATTTGTCAATTTTTTCGCCGAGATTTTTTCAAATATGAAAAAAGCAGTTGATGCAGGTGAGAATTTTGAGGGAGATATTGTCACCACCATTGAACCGTCAGTGGAAGCGTTTCTGGAAAGTGAAGTGAAGAAAGTAACCGAGAAATACACTTCGGATTTTACCGGTGGCATAGTGATTAATCCAAAAACAGGAGAGATTTTTGCCATGGCATTCACTCCAACTTTCGACCCAAACTTTCCGCAACAGGAGAAAAATTCGGCTGTCTTTAGAAATAGATCTGTAGAAGATCGCTATGAGATGGGCTCAATCATAAAGGCTCTCACTCTCGCGGCCGGACTTGACTCTGGAGCCATTACAGCCAAAAGCACATATAATGACCCGGGGTGTATGACTCTCAATACCAGGACCTTCTGCAACTATGATGGTAAATCTCACGGCTCCGGCCTTTCGATGCAAACAGTACTCAATAAATCACTCAATACCGGAGCCGCTTTCGTGGCTTCTCGTATGGGAAACCTCAATTTTAGTAACGCTATGCTCGCCTTCGGTCTGGATACTACTACCGGTATCGACCTGCCAAACGAGGGCAAAACTCTCGTCTCAAATCTCAAGACCAACCGCGATTTGGAATTGGCGCAAGCTTCTTTCGGCCAAGGCATTGCCCTTACTCCCATCAACACCCTTCGTGCCTTATCGGCTTTGGCCAACGGCGGCACTCTTATCACTCCTCATCTAGTTAAAAAAATTAAATATAAACTGGGACCAACTAAAACCATAGTTTATCCCGGAGCGGAAGAAAGAGTGCGCGCCCTAAGTCAGGAAGCTTCAACAGAAATATCACGGATGTTAACTGAAGTGGTGGATCGATCTTTGCGTGAAGGCCGAGTCCGACTTGATAATTACAGTATCGCCGCCAAAACCGGTACCGCCCAAATCGCC
>MHWZ01000037.1:8531-8782 GCA_001825475.1 Candidatus Zambryskibacteria bacterium RIFOXYD2_FULL_43_10
ATCTTCATTCTTTCTTCGGTTATTTCCCGTCATACGAACCGAAGTTTCTAATCTTTCTCTACACCTACTATCCAAAAAATGTTCAGTACGCGTCGGAAACTTTGACGGAGACTTTTATAAATGTCACTAAATTCCTCATCAACTATTACGATATTCCACCGGACAGGGAAACCCCACCACCATCACGCAGTTGATTCGTTGCATCTTTTTCGCTATTGTTTCTAGATTAAAGGCCTCATCGTCTAATAGTC
>MHWZ01000037.1:8895-9615 GCA_001825475.1 Candidatus Zambryskibacteria bacterium RIFOXYD2_FULL_43_10
CAGGCAAGTTCCGCCTTCTGATCAAGTTCATTAGTCTCTTCATATGTCACAATTTTTGAGAAATCAATGTGCTCAAAGCGTTTTAACATTTCTTTATAAGTTTTTTCGTCAACGGCTTCATACGGCGCAAGTTTATAGACATGATTGTCTCTAGGTAGAAAGGCTAAGCCGCCGATAATATCCCAATTTTTATAAATCCAATTTGCCACATCGATCCATTCATCATCACCGATAGAGATAGTGGTGGAAGGATTATGTTCTGTAAAGTTCTCCTTAACCATCTTCCAGTATTCCAACTGCTCGATCGCGCTCTGATCATTTTTAAAGATCGCGCGGTCCGGAGCTTTCACCGGGAAATCCAAAACAAAAGTAGTGGCATTCTCAATAGTTTGGCTGACTTCGGGATGAAAGGGCACACCTTGATCACGAAGCATTTTGAAAAGCGCATCAGTCGAGGCAATGCGTACTCGCCTGATGTAGAAAGCGGAATGTCTCGGATGAATACCGGAAGAAGAATCAACTGTTTGAGAAAGATTTCCCGACGGCTTGACGCAAGTTACGCAGGTGGATTGATTAAGACTGAAACGCCTGGCATATACTTTATTTATTTTCACAGCTTCATCGCGCATTTTTCGCATTATCTCCGGTTTGCGTACCGCGGGACAATCCCATTGCCCGGTGATAGAAACGCCGAGCAGGGCTTCCTTTTTACAATTTCTT
>MHWZ01000037.1:9668-11884 GCA_001825475.1 Candidatus Zambryskibacteria bacterium RIFOXYD2_FULL_43_10
GAGGATAGTAGCAATTCTGACTTTGTTTAAGAGAGTAGCTTCCGTATCTTCCGCGCGCGCGACAACTTCCGACAAATTGCAAAATTGTTTGGATTGTAAAATAATTTCACCGCATGGATTACCTCCCCAGCGCGGCATTGTTTCCGGCGTGAATTGAGCCAAACGACGTTTCGGCAAAGTAAATTGTAATCCGCCACGGTTATATATCCCTCGCTCACCGGCGCCGGATTTCATTAAAGCAATCCACTCGTCCATAAACTCCACGTTTGTCGGTTTGGTTTCATAGACGGCGGAATTATTGGCAAGCATCCGTTGCGGGTCCGTGTGCCAAAACTGTCCCTTTTTCGAATCACGGACAGCATCATCCTCTAAATCAGAAAGGGAAATCATAGCGCTTCGGCGCACGCCTCCGGCTACCACAATGTTGCCGATTTCACAGATAATGTCGTGGGCATCAATGTTTTCCAATCGCTTGCCTTGTCGAGCCAGCATTTTTCTTCTGGTAAAAACCAGAAGCTCACGCAAAGGTTCCGGTCCGGAAGCTTTACCCCCCATGGTTTTGAGCCGCGCACCGGCGGGACGAATTTGAGAAAAATCAAAATCAATATCTAAACCGTTCGCCCAGGTTTCCATACCCAGTGTCAGCGCGTCGCACCAGCCTTCTTTGCTATCAGGCACAACAAGGGTCGCCAATTTCTTTCCAGTCTGGCGTTTGATTTGTGGCAATTTCTGAATATTTTCACTTTCAACCGACCAGCCGGCACCGGTACCCGACATGGAGATGTACATAATCTCCGAGAAATCACGAAATTTTTCCGGAGCAATGTAAGAACAATTGTAAGCGCAAATATTGTTGACACGAGCGGCGTTACCGGCAAACTGTAGAAGTCTCATGGACGGCATGGCCTCCTGTTTCAAAATTGCTTCTCTCACTTCGGAGTACTCGGACTCTTTTAATTTCTTTCCAAGATTCTCTCTCATGAAATCCACATATCGATCGACTGTTTCAATCCAAGCTTCTCGGCGATTCTCCTCCGGAATCCATTTGGAATAGGTTCGATAATAAATAAATTCGCCCAGTTTGTTTCTAAAATATTTTTTACTTTCGGCAACCAGTTTTTTAACCTTTTGCGGGACTTCCACACCTTTATAACGGAGCTTGGTTCTTTCTTCTCGATAGAGAATATAAGCTTTGGCCGTCGCTAGAAACTTCTGGAGCATCAATTCCGCCTCAACCAAATCCTGAACCCCCTCGACTGTCGGAGTCGTGATGGAACCATCTTCTTTCGGTATCAATAATTTCTGTAAAACAGCTTCGGCAACTCTTTCCGGCGCGCCGATTTCGAATTCTTTAGCAGCGTGCATCGCTTTTTCCACCGCACGGGCAATTTTATCAATGTTAAAAGACACAACTGAGCCGTCTCGTTTGATGATTGATGAAATTTTTTTGGATTTATGAGTAGAGACAGATTTTTTCATGACGTAGTATGTTATTGTATGTTATTTTTATAATTATTGATACATTATAAAACATATAAAGATGTTTGGGTAAGAAAAAAGGGGGACAACTCTTTGCAAAACAAAAATGACTCTCTTGCAAGTCAGACAACTATCGCGTCAACTACTTCTTTAACCAAACTACCGTCTGCCCTGCCCTTAAGCTCTTTCATAACAAAACCAATAAATTGGTTTTTGTTACCCCGCGTAGCCTCTGGCGTAGTAGGGTCAGTTAATTTTAATTTCACATACAACACTATCTCATCTCTAGACATTTGAACTGGAAGATAAGTCTCTAAAATAACAAGCTCCGATTTTTCTGTCTCCACTAAATCCTTTCGCCCGCCTTTTTCAAATTGCTCTATAGAATCTTTTCTTTGTTTTACAGCCCTTCCAATGACAGAAAGCGCTTCTTCATCCGAGAGTTCCTCGTCCGGCTTCCTTTTCTTAGCAACAGCTTCATTGGTAAAAGAGGCAAGCAGACCACGAATAACATTGAGACGCAGACTGTCCTTCGCTCTCATGGCTCCAACCAGCTGGCCCTTAATATCTTGATGCAGTGACATGTTATAATCTTACCATGAATTTAACCTTGGTCATTCTTTTCATTTTAATCGTATCAAATATTGCCCTGTTTTTTATTCTCCTGCGCCCGAAAAAAGAAGTTGAAAATCAAAGCGATGGATTAATTTTACTTCAAAATCAAATGCAGAATATGA
>MHWZ01000038.1:0-4465 GCA_001825475.1 Candidatus Zambryskibacteria bacterium RIFOXYD2_FULL_43_10
AGCAGATTACTGTAGAATTCGAAAAACCAGTGTGCGGACTGTCTCTTGGTCAATCAATAGTTTTCTACGAAAATGAAATCTGTCTCGGTGGCGGGGTTATGGATAAAATATTGTCGGGTATAATGATGGGATGACACAAATGGCCGAACAAATAACGGTTCTCAAGGCGAACGGGGAGCGCGAAATCTTTGATGAAGAAAAACTCCGATCTTCGCTTTTTCATGCCGGTGCGTCGGAAGAAGCCGTAGAACAAGTAATGTCGCATATCTTGCCGGAACTCCGCAATGACATGACAACTAATGATATTTATAGGCATGCTTTCTCTGTTCTACAAAAAATCAGCAAACCGGTTGCCAGAAGCTACTCTCTCCGTCGGGCGGTCATGGATCTTGGACCATCGGGTTTTCCGTTTGAAGATTTTATCGCCAAAGTGCTCGAAGCCAAAGGTTACAAGTGTCAAACTCGCCAGACCGTGCTGGGTGAATGTGTGCCGCACGAAGTTGATGTGGTGGCCTATAATGAAAAGGAACTCATTATGATTGAGGCCAAGTTTCATAATGGACTCGGCACAAAGTCTGATTTGAAAGTTGTGCTCTACATTAAAGCGCGGTTCGATGATCTTGGCGGAAATGTCTTTGACTACGGCGGCACCGACAGGCGTATCACCGGCTGCTGGCTTATCACCAATACTAAGTTCTCAAGTACGGCTATTCATTATGGAATCTGTAAAAATTTGACCATGATTGGGTGGAATTATCCGGAGAAGGGCAGTTTGCAGGATATGATAGAGAATGAAGCGCTTCACCCCATAACTTGTTTAGTTTCGCTTTCGGCCGCCGATAAAAAAATACTTCTTGAAAAAAGAATAGTTCTCTGTTCGGATATTAAGAAAAATCCAAAATTATTGAACGAATTTCTCGGTAAAAATTTTAATAGTGAACCGGTTATTAATGAGATAAATGAATTGTGATGAAGAATTAAAGAAGATTAAGGATGAGGTTGTCGCTCTCAAAACCTCGCCGCTTTATGCCGAGCGGATGAAAAATAAATATTTTCCGGTGATAGGGGAAGGTAACCATTTTGCCGAAGTAATGTTTATCGGTGAAGCGCCGGGAGAGAATGAGGCCAAAACCGGCAGGCCATTTTGCGGACGGGCGGGGAAAGTGCTTGATCTACTCTTGGCCAATGTCGGAATAGAGAGAAAAAATGTCTATGTGACCAATATTGTTAAAGACCGTCCACCCGGCAATCGCGACCCCTATCCCGATGAGATAGAAATCTACGCGCCATTCCTAGATCGTCAGATTAAAATAATCAAACCGAAAGTAGTGGCCACGCTCGGCCGATTTTCAATGCAATATGTCATGAATCGCTACGGTCTTGAGGGTGAACTTTCGTCCATCAGCGCTCTCCACGGTAAAGTCTTTAGCGCCAAAGACTTTAAAGTTTTGCCTCTCTACCATCCGGCCGCCGCCATTTACAACCAGCACCTCCTTAATACTCTTAAAGAAGATTTTAAAATACTTAAGACTATAATCTAAGTATGTTATATTGTTTCCGATGCAATCTGAAGAAATTCGACGGCGATTTTTAACTTTTTTCGAAAAACGAGGACATGTGGTCATACCCTCGGCTTCGCTTGTGCCGGAAAACGATTCTTCGGTTCTTTTCACCACTGCCGGGATGCAGCCTTTAGTGCCATATCTTTTAGGCAAAAAACATCCACAAGGCAGGCGTCTGGTCAATATCCAGAAATGTGTGCGCACTCAAGACATTAACGAAGTTGGCGATAACACTCATGATACTTTTTTTGAAATGCTCGGTAACTGGTCCCTAGGCGATTATTTCAAAGAAGAGGCGATTCAATGGAGTTATGAATTATTGACGAATAGAGAGGAAGGATTCGGTCTTGACCCAAAGCGGCTCTATATCACTGTGTTTGAGGGGGATGAAAATGCTCCCAAGGACGAAGAAGCTTTCCAAATTTGGCAAAATTATATGCCGAAGAATCACATATTTTTTATGGGAGCCAAATCAAACTGGTGGAGCGTGGGTGAGAATGGTCCTTGTGGGCCCGATACCGAGATGTTCTACGACGTCACTTCTTCGGGTTTGGGGGATTTGACCAAAAAAGAATATGAAAAAGCGGACGCGGAGCAGAAAGTGGTAGAAGTTTGGAATGATGTTTTCATGGAGTATGAAAAAAAAGATGGCCAAATCACCAACAAGCTCTCGCAAAGAAATGTTGATACCGGTGCCGGGTTGGAGCGTTTGACCATGGCTCTGCAGAAAAAAAATAATATTTTTAACACCGATCTTTTTATTTCACTTATCTCGGTTCTTGATAAATTTACTTCCGATAACATTCGTTCTAAACGAATTATCGTTGATCACATACGCACGTCGGTTTTTATGATAGCTGACGGTGTTTTGCCATCAAATACCGGCCGAGGATATATTTTGCGGAGACTTCTTCGTCGCGCTTATGTTCATGTTCGGAAGATAGAAGGTGATTTCAAGACAGTAATCTCTGTAGTAAATGCGGTCGTTAGTCATGAAAGCTATAAGGGGCTTTACGCTTTTAATTCAGAAACGGAAGAAATTATTTCGATGGAAATCAGTAAGTTTGGAAAGACTCTGGAATCTGGTCTCAAACAATTTGATAAAGGGGTTGATCCGTTCATACTCTTCACAAGTTACGGTTTCCCGATAGAATTAACCGAAGAACTTGCTCGCGAGAAGGGTATCACAATCAACCGCGCTGTCTTTGACAAAGAGATGAGAAAACATCGGACCCTCTCACGTTCCGGTGGAGAGCGTAAATTTAAAAGATAAGTTATACTTTCAAGTATGCCGAAACATATTGAGGATATAATCGTGCCGGAGAGGAAGAGAAGCATTAGAGACATTCCCATACCGGAAGGACGTCGAAGAGCTGAAAGGTATGAGATGCCACCCGCTTCAAAAGAAAATCATTCATTCAATAGTACCAGTAATGATGGCAGGAGCAGGCGCAAATGGATTGCTATCGGAATAGCTCTACTGATACTCATGTTTACCGCGCTCTCTCTGTTTGATGGAGCAACTCTCGCTTACGTTCCAAAATCTCAAGTCGTGTCTTTCGATGGTGATTCATACACCGCGCGCAAGGCCGGAGAAGGCAATCTTCTTTTTAGCGTTATCAAATTATCCGGGGAAAAAGGTTCAGAAGTGCCCGCGTCGGGAGAAAAAGGGGTGGAGAGAAAGGCGAGCGGTACCATCATCGTATACAATACCAGTACTATAGAACAGAGATTGAGAGCAACCACCCGCTTTGAAACTCCGGATGGTAAAATTTATCAAGCGCCGGATGCCATTATCATACCCGGGAAGAAAGTGGTGGGTGGTAAGGAAAATCCGGGTACTCTCGAAGTTGTGGTCTACGCGGAACGTCCCGGAAAAGAGTTTAATATTGGCCTGACCGATTTTACTCTCCCGGGACTTAAGGGCACCTCCCTTTTTTCATCTGTCTATGCTCGTTCTAAAACCGATATGTCGGGCGGATCAACTGGCGGGGAAAGAACGGTAAAGAACGAAGATGAGACGCGAGTGAAAACTCAACTCGAGGCGGCATTAAAAGAGGAACTTATTTCTGAAGCCAGGGCGCAAGTGCCGGAAGATTTTATCTTGCTGCCCTCTCTCTCCTTGGTAACTTTTGAGAATTTACCCCAAACAGATTCTACGAATGAAAATAATGTAATGATAAATGTCCATGCCGACTTGTCTGGCGTTATGTTTAAGAGAAGCGACTTGTCTAATCATTTGATTCGCGATAAAGCTATTCTTGCTTCCGGTGAGTCGGTTGATATTGTGGAACTTGACGCGCTAGATTTTGCCTTTGTCAATAATGCCTCGACAGGTTCGCTGTCCTCAGACAGGGTCGAATTCTCTGTGGAGGGCGAGGCGATCGCTCTGTGGCGTGTTGACGAAGTGGCTCTGAAGGCCGATCTCATTGGAAAGCACAAAAGAGATATTCCAGCTATCCTTAACAATTATCCGACTATTGCCAAGGCGACAGCCACTATTAGACCATTTTGGAGAAGCTCTTTTTCCGAGGATAGTGCCGAGATATTTTTGAAAAAACTGCCTGTCAAGTAATATATGTCACAAGACAAGTCTTCCGATTTGGAAAGAACAGGGGTTGTGATGGAATCTCTACCCAATATTATGTTCCGCGTTAAATTGGATCCGCCTTCGCAAAGCTTCGGCGAGGCAAGCGAGAACGAAGAGGTTATTTTGGCATATTTATCCGGCAAAATGCGTCTCCACAGGATTCGGGTACTCGTTGGGGATAGGGTATTATTAGAACTTGAACCCTATGGTGGCAAGGCTAGGATTATTAAGCGACTCTAGACCTCGTCAGACGGAGTAGACAGAAAAACAAAGTTGGGTTAGAATGCAGACTTATTATGAAAGTCAAAGCGGC
>MHWZ01000038.1:4612-4908 GCA_001825475.1 Candidatus Zambryskibacteria bacterium RIFOXYD2_FULL_43_10
CGGCCTCACGACCATTTTTGGTGTTGGTCGTTCTCGCGCTAGAGTTATTCTCGAAAAGGCTGGTGTGCCTCTAGGAAAAAAATCAAAAGAAGTAAGTATAGAAGAGGAAAACAAAATTCGCTCGGTGATCGAAGGTTTGACTCTGGAAGGCGATTTAAAGAGAGAGGTGGCTGGGAATATCAAACGGCTCAAGGAAATAAAAACCTACCGAGGTTTGCGTCACATGCGCAATCTTCCGGTGCACGGTCAGCGCACCAAATCTAACGCCCGCACGAAGCGGGGCGCGAAAAAGACTA
>MHWZ01000038.1:5006-11241 GCA_001825475.1 Candidatus Zambryskibacteria bacterium RIFOXYD2_FULL_43_10
TCAAAGATAAAACAGAAGAAAAGGCCACAGGAGCCGAAATTATTAAAGAACAAAAGCCAAGTAAAAGACGTGTTGATTCGGGTATTCTCTATGTTGAATCCACATACAACAACACCAAACTTTTGCTCGCTGATGATAAGGGCAACGCCCTCGCTTGGTCTTCCAGCGGAAGTCTCGGTTTTAAGGGAGCAAAAAAGGGCACACCCTTTGCCGCCGCCAAAGTGGGTGAGGCCTTAGCGCTTAAAGCACAGGCCTTGGGCATTAAAGAGGTCAAAGTGGTGATCAGAGGTGTCGGTTCCGGTCGAGAGTCAGCCATCAGAGGATTCATTTCTAAAGGTATAAATTTAACCACGATCCAAGATAAGACTCCTGTACCCCATAATGGCCCGAAACCACCTAAGCCAAGGAGAACGTAATGGTTGATCAATATATATGCGAATAGGACCTAAATATAAAATAGCCAGACGTTTGGGCGCCCCAGTTTTCGAAAAAACTCAAACTCCAAAGTACGCGCTTTCACTTGCCCGCAAGGAAAAAAATGACAACAAGGGTCGCAGAAAACCCAAGAGTGAATTCGGTCAGGGGCTCGTAGAAAAGCAAAAAGCCCGTTACAGTTATGGCATAAGCGAGACGCAATTTAGAACTTATGTCACCAAGGCTCTTCATTCTTCGGACCCGGTTCAAAAACTTTTCAGCATTCTTGAGAGTCGGCTTGATAATGTTGTGTACCGAGCTGGCTTGGCCAAAACACGCGCTCAAGCCCGTCAGGCCGCCAGTCATGGACACATCATGATTAACAATGCTCGAGTTACTATACCTTCGATTCTTCTCTCAGACGGGGATATTGTCAGTCTGCGCGCCGGTTCCGCTTCGAGCCCTCTCTTTAAAGAGGTTGAAGAGAGAATGAAAACCATGACCATGCCAGTCTGGCTCAAAGTTGATCCTGATAAAAGACAAGCAACCATCTTTGGGCGAGCAGTTTATGAGGAGCGAGAAAATATCTTCAATCTCGGGGCGATAATTGAATTCTACAATAGATAGTGTTATAATTAAACCTTAATTTATTTTTTTTATGGCTGATTACATGATACTTTTGCCCTCGCAACCAAAGGTGATTTCAGAAGAAGGAGAAAGCGGTGTCTTTGAAATCGAGGGTCTTTATCCGGGCTATGGCCACACTCTTGGCAACAGCCTTCGCCGCATCATTCTGTCTTCGCTGCCGGGGGTGGCTATCACTTCAGTCAAGATTGCCGGCGTTAATCATGAGTTTACCGTTCTAGAGGGAGTCAAAGAGGATGTGGTGACCATTTTGCTTAATTTGAAAAAGATTCGTATGC
Organism: Candidatus Zambryskibacteria bacterium RIFOXYD2_FULL_43_10; assembly: GCA_001825475.1. Lineage (GTDB taxonomy): Bacteria > Patescibacteriota > Minisyncoccia > Phycocordibacterales > Zambryskibacteraceae > UBA5004. The sequence continues at coordinate 6,344 of MHWZ01000038.1, forward strand.
GTTTCACCACTGATGAACCGCAGACTCTTTATCTCAAGATTAAGGGTTTATCCGCGCAGGCCGGCGAGAAAGTGGTCCGAGCTTCCGATCTGGAAGTGCCCGGACAAGTCACGATTATCACTCCAGACGAAATCATTGTCACCATCACCGGCAAAAATACGGTCTTGGACATGGAAATCAAGGCGGAGAAAGGTCTCGGTTTTATGCCCAAGGAAATGATTGAGAAGTCCCGCGTTGATATCGGCGCCATCACTCTTGATGGCATCTTTACTCCCATTCGCCGCGCCAGTTACGAAGTTGAGAATATGCGCGTCGGAGATAGGACGGATTTTAATAAGTTGAAAATGTTTATTGAGACTGACGGCACGATCTCTCCGTCTGCCGCTTTATCTTCCGCCATCGGAATTATGATCAATCAGCTTAAGGCGATTGTCGGTTTTAGAGAAGATGAGCCGGTGGTAGCAGAGAAAGAAATTCGGGAAAAGCGAGATTCGGTCGCTAAGCCGACAGTCGATCCCGAGGTGCTTAAAACACGCATGGAATCTTTGGACATCTCATCTCGTACCCGAAGCGCGCTTTCTCTAGCCAATATTCGCACGGTCGGAGGCCTGGCTCGTAAAAAAGAAAAAGATCTGCTCGAAATTGACGGTCTTGGAGTCAAAGGTATTCAAGAAATTAAAAAAGCGCTCGGAGAATTTGGCATCACGCTGAAGTAATTAACGATCGACGATAGACAACCAACGATAATGAGGCATCATAATTCAAATAGAAAATTCGGTCGCGAAAAAAATCAGAGAAATGCTCTACTTAAATCTCTGGCATATTCGCTTGCTCTCAAAGGTAAAATCAAAACTACAGAATCTAAAGCCAAATCACTCCGCCCATACATGGAAAAACTTGTTACTCTGGGGAAAAAACAGACTATTGCTTCTCGCCGACTTCTCGAAAGCCGAGTGGGTCAAGAAGCGGCTAAAAAGATTGCGGGTAAACTTGCCGTAGTGTATAAGAATAGATCGGGAGGTTATACTCGCATCACCAAAATGGGGCCGCGGCCAGCGGATGCAAGCCCCATGGCCATCATAGAATTTGTATAGTTCGATTAACTCACCATAAATGAATAAGCATATTATAGATGCAAAAGGAAAGGCGCCGGGCAGAGTCGCTACGGAAGTGGCGGTGTTTCTTATGGGTAAAAATCGAACGGATTTTACCAGGAATCGCATCCCAAACGTAGAGGTGGAAGTTACCAATGCCGCATCCATGAAGCTAGATGCCAAAAAGCTAAAAGCTAAAAGCTACTTTAGCCACTCCGGCTTTCCTGGAAATCTCAAGAGACGATCGCAGGATTATGTCATCAGAACCAAAGGTCATCAAGAAATATTGCGCCGAGCCGTTTATGGTATGCTTCCAAAAAATAAATTGCGCGCTCTGATGATGAAGAACTTGAAAATAAAATGATTGAAAAAAAAGAAAGACCCGCCCGCCTCGCAAGCGAGAGCGTTGCGGGCAGGTATATAGAAGCGGTGGGTAGGAGGAAAACCTCTGTGGCTAGGGTGCGTATTATCCCCGCTTCGAAAATCACCATTTCTATCAATGACAAAGAACTTGAGAAATATTTTCCCACCCCTTCGCTTCAAAAAACGGTACTATCTATCTTTGAATATACAGAAGGCAAATTTCTAGTTACCGCCAAACTTAAGGGTGGAGGTATTTCTTCACAGGCCGAAGCTCTACGGCATGGTTTGGGTCGCGCGCTTGTCTTATTCGACCCAAATTTGCGTACCAAGCTCAAGGTAAAAGGATTTCTCAAGCGTGATCCCCGCGCCAAAGAGCGCAGAAAGTTTGGTCTCAAGAAAGCCCGCAAGGCCCCAAAGTGGAGCAAACGTTAGGTCATCTTGTAATTTCAGATTAGAATTCTTTGCATATTGGTATCTTTCTGGTACCATTTAGAAATATGGATCCTAAACTTAAAACATATCTCAAGGGAATGGAAAGTCGTCTCGATAAGCGTTTTAGAGGTATTGATAGGCGTCTGGGTGATCTCGAAAAGAAAATCGAAGATAAAACTGCGGATATTCTACTATTTAAGCGTGTAGATTACTTAGAAAAGAAGCTTCTTAAGTAAACAAGACTTGATTATTAACTTTAAATTCAGTATTGTATTTGAGCTATGCAGGATGAAGAAGATATCAAAATTGAAAAATCTGATCTAGATGATTCCGTAGCAGAGGAAGAATCAGCCCAAGCATCAATCAAGAAACTCCGGGAACGTCTGAAGGAGGCGGAGGCTAAGGCCAAAGAATATCTTGATGGCTGGCAGAGGGCGCAGGCGGATTTCGCCAATCTTCGCCGCCGCGATGAAGATGCTAAATTTGAGTTTATCAAATTCGCCAGACTGTCTCTGATTGAGGAATTGATTCCCGTGCTCGATAGTTTTAATATAGCTTTGGCTCATGGCAACAAAGATGTTAAGCCAATCTCTGACCAGCTTTTTTTCATCCTGAAGCAGAATGGCTTAGAGGAATTGAATCCAACAGAAGAAGTGTTTGATCCAAAATTTCATGAAGCGGTTGGGGTTGTGCCGACAAACGAATCGGAAAAAGATCATAAAATTCTTGAAGTTATACAAAAAGGTTATATACTAATTGGGAAAATTATTAGACCAGCTAAAGTAAAAATTGGAGAATATCATGGCTAAAATAATTGGAATTGATCTAGGCACCACAAACTCTGCTGTAGCAGTAATGGAAGCGGGCCAGCCGAGAATTATAGAAAATGCTGAAGGGGCGCGAACCACTCCTTCTATTGTCGCTATTTCTAAAACCGGTGATCGTTTAGTGGGTCTCTTGGCCAAACGTCAAGCGGTTACCAATCCTAAAAATACGATTTTTGGCATTAAGCGTTTTATCGGCCATACTTTTTCCGATCCGGCGGTCCAGAAGGACAAGGCAACCGTGCCGTTTGAAGTGAAGACCGGTTCAACCGGCGGGGTATTGGTGAAAATGTCCGATCCCTCGACTGGCTCGGGACAAGCTAAGGATTATCGTCCGGAAGAAATTTCCGCCATGATTCTTCAGAAATTGAAGACGGATGCCGAAGCCAAACTGGGAGAAAAAATTACAGAAGCCATCATTACCGTGCCGGCTTATTTTAACGACTCACAGCGTCAAGCCACCAAAGACGCTGGTCAAATTGCCGGACTGGATGTCAAACGCATCATCAATGAGCCGACTGCGGCGGCTCTGGCTTATGGTTTCAACAAAAAGAAAAATGAAAAAATTGCCGTCTTTGATTTTGGCGGCGGCACCTTTGACATTTCAATCCTTGAGGTGGGAGATGATGTGGTTGAGGTCAAGTCCACCGACGGCGATTCTCACCTGGGAGGCAAGGATATTGACCAAAAGGTACTCAACTATATCGCGGAAGAGTTTAAGAGGGAATCCGGCATTGACGTCAGGACAGACGCTCTGGCGCTTCAAAGACTCGATGAAGCTGCCGAGAAAGCCAAGATCGAACTCTCCACCGCGACCGAAACTGAAATTAATATACCTTTCATCACTTCAGACGCGTCTGGTCCCAGGCATTTGCTTTTGAAACTTTCAAGGGCGAAACTTGAGGAACTCTCCAGGGAATTTATAAACCGAGCCATGGAAATCACCAAACGCGCCATGGAAGCTTCTCCCTTCAAAATTGGTGATTTGCACGAAGTGATTCTGGTCGGAGGTCAGACACGCATGCCGGCGATAGTGGAGGCGGTCAAAAAGTTTTTCGGCAAAGAACCAAACAAGTCTATCAATCCGGACGAAGTGGTGGCGCTCGGCGCGGCTATTCAGGGGGGTATTCTCCGTGGTGATGTTAAAGATGTGCTTTTACTGGACGTTATTCCGCTCTCGCTCGGTATTGAAACTATGGGCGGAGTAGCGACCAAATTGATTGAGAAGAACACCACCATTCCTTCAGCAAAGTCGCAGGTTTTTTCAACCGCCGCCGACAATCAGACCTCGGTCGAAATTCATATCATTCAGGGCGAACGCGCCATGGCAGCTGACAACAAGTCGCTCGGCCGATTTATTCTTGACGGTATTCCGCCTGCTTCGCGTGGCATGCCCCAAATAGAAGTTACTTTTGATGTGGATGCCAATGGTATTCTAAACGTCAAGGCTAAGGACAAAACTACAGGCAAAGAACAATCCATCAGAATAGAAGCAAGCTCCGGCCTGTCGAAGAATGAGATTGAGAAAATGCAGAAAGATGCGGAAGCCAATGCTCTTGAGGATCAAAAGAAAAAAGATTTAGTTGATGTTAAAAATATCGCTGAACAGCTAATTTATACGGCAGAGAAGTCTCTTAGAGATGCACCTAATGTGCCTGAAGATATAAAAAATGCTGTCAATGAGAAGGTGGCAATACTTAAAAAAGAAAAAGAAAGTGGCACGATAGATTTAATTAAATTCGCTACCGAAGCGCTTTCAACTGAATTACAAAAAATCGGAGAATATCTTAACAAACAACAAACAACTGGCAATCAACAACAAAAACCGCCGGAAAATCCGGACATCAAAGATGCTGAAACTAAATAATGGTTCGACAGGTTCACCATAAATGAAAGATTACTATAACATTCTAGGGGTCAATAAGAACGCAAGCGAGGAGGAAATAAAAAAGGCTTTTCGCAAACTGGCGCACGTTCACCATCCGGACAAATCCGGTGGCAACGAAGCGAAGTTTAAGGAAGCGAGCGAGGCCTACGCCGTGCTCTCTGACAAAAAGAAGCGCGCTCAATATGATGCGTTTGGCACGACGGGCGCCGGCGCGGGAGCAGGCGGTTTCCAGGGTGCAGCGGGTTTTGATCCATCTGGTTTCGGATTTGATTTTTCCGGTTTCGGCAATGCCGGTTT
>MHWZ01000038.1:11289-18294 GCA_001825475.1 Candidatus Zambryskibacteria bacterium RIFOXYD2_FULL_43_10
GATCGGCGTGCCACCTGGTATCGATGATGGTCAAATGATTCGTCTCAATGGTCAAGGTGAGACTCTCGAAGGCGGGGTGCCGGGCGATCTTTATGTCAAGGTGCATGTCAGGAAGCACCCATATCTGCGCAAAGAAGGATATAACCTGATAATGGATTTGGATATTAAACTGACCGAAGCGCTTCTTGGCGCGGAAAAAGTTATTCATACTCTGGATGGAGAAATCACTTTAAAAATTCCAACTAGCACCAAACACGGTAGTATCTTGCGGGTGAAGGGCAGGGGAGTTCCTCATGGCGTTGGTGCCAAAGGTCGTGGTGATCTCTACATTCGCATTTCTGTTCAAATTCCGGAAAAACTTTCCAAAGAAGCCCACAAAGTTGTTGAAGAATTAAAGAAATTGGGGTTATAATAACCCTAATGCATTTTGGAGAACATTTAACTATTGATGGTTATGGGGGAAACAAAAAACTTTTAGATAATAAGAATCTTCTTCTTAAGATTCTTAATAATCTTCCAAGCTTACTTGGAATGAAAATTTTATTGGAGCCACAGGTTGTATATGCATCGGGTAATAATAAAAAAGACCCAGGTGGCTGGACTGGTTTCGTAATTATCGCTGAAAGTCATATCAGTATTCACACCTTTCCTCTACGTGGTTTTGTCAGTATTGATGTTTATAGTTGTAGAAACGGCTTAGATACTGATTTTTTAATTAAATATTTTAAAGAAAAATTTGATCTAAAAGATACTGAAACAAATTTTATCAAAAGAGGCACACGTTATCCCGGAAAGAATCTGTATTAATATGACTGAAATTGTGCCTGCACTGCGAAGTCTTGGCGAAGCAGTGGACTTAGGCGGAATCGGACCGCCGTTCCAGCAATGCGAATGCTGTGTTCTGCCACTGAACTATAAGCCCTAAACAAACGTTGCTACTATAACATAAGCATAGTGTTTATAGACATACGTTACTTTGATGCGACCGCATTATTTTAACGTATCAACAAAATCCATGATTGTGAGGAGTCTCAAATGTTATGGGCTAGTACATACATACATATTATTGACACAGGAGCATCACTCGTATTATATTATAGCCAGATTTTAGTACAGAAAAAGTAAAATGGAACGTGTTGCAACTCAGACAAGGGGTTTCTCAGGACTGGGGAACCCCTTGTTTTAATACATAATTATGAATATGAAAAGTAAGAAACAAAATAAACACAATTTAATAGACCCCTTTCAATTTTTAGAAAAAGATATACCACAAACGAGAAAATGGTTAAAATCGGAACAACAGAAAGCCGATGAGTATTTTCTGCGAAACAAATACAAAAAATCATTAATTAAAAGGATAAAACTATTACAAAACATTGAAAGTAAGTCTATTCCGGTAATTAAAGATGGCAACACTTTTTTTAGTTGGAGGAAGAAAAATGAGGAAATCGGTTCGGTCTATATCATAAAAAAGGGTTCAAAGAAACCATCGGTGTTGTTAAATAGCGAATCAATTTTTAAAAGATATGGATATGTCTTGGAATCTTGGATCCCAAGTAAATATGGCACCAGGTTAGCTTATTTATTATCAAAAAGTGGTAATGATAAAGCTTCGATTTTTATTCTTGATGTTAACAAAAAAACTACTCTGAAAGATCATATTCCGGACTATGTATATCCAAATTTTATGTGCTGGAATAATCACGGAGACGGCTTTTGGTATGTTCACGCTAATTTCAAATCACCAAAGTCTGAAGAGAAATTAAATATGAAAATTTACTTTCATAAAGTTGGAGACGATTTCAAGAAAGATAAATGTCTGTTGGGGGAGAAAATGGGGAAGACAGACTGGCCAATTATAAAAACGTCAGAAGATGGTAAATATTTTATCATCTCGATTTATAATTCTTCAAAAGAAAAACGAACGACTCAAGCCTTTTTGGGTAAAACCAACGATAAAAACGGAGCAATAATAGAAATATTAAAAAAGGAGGATCATCTTTCTTATGTGTATATACATCGTGATTCTGTATATTTACTGACAAATAAAAACGTACAAAACTGGAAAGTGCAAAAAGCAAAAATTTCTGATTTAGAACTGGGCCAACTAGCTTTTCGGACCATTATCAAAGAAGATAAAAATAGTAAAGAATCCATTTGTTTTATCAAAAATAGATGTTTTGTTGAAGTTTTGGAGAATGCATCTTCCCAACTTTATGTCCATGATTTGAATGGTAAGTTACAAAGAAAAATTAACTTGCCAACCAGAGGTACGATATCAACTATGAGAGGCGAAAAAGAAGGTGATAAGCTATTTTTTCTATTCTCTTCTTATTCTTTTCCAGTAACAATTTTTAGTTTGGCTATTAATAAAAAGAAACCGACAATATATTTTCAAGATACATCACATTTTGATTATAAAAAAATAGAAGTAAAACAAGAATTTTTTAGATCAAAAGATGGTACTTTAGTGCCAATGTTTATTGTCTATAAAAAAGGTTTAAAAAAAGATGGTAATAGCCCTACTTTAGCCTACGGTTATGGTGGATTTGGTTGGTCAATCACCCCGTCTTTTCACTCCGACATTGTTCCCTTTTTAGAAGACGGTGGAATATATGTAGAAATCAATATACGAGGTGGCGGTGAATTTGGTCAAAAATGGCACGATGCTGGAAAACTATTTAAAAAACAAAATAGTTTTAACGATTTTATTGCAGGACTTAATCATCTAGTCAAAGAAAAATACACCAGTCGCGGAAAACTGGCTATTTTCGGGTGGAGTAACGGGGGGCTTTTAATTGGTAGCGTAATAACTCAATACCCAAATATTTGTAAGGTAGCTATTATTGGTGCGCCTGTTTTGGACATGGCTCGATATCATTTATTTGATGGTGGTCGATATTGGATTTCTGATTATGGTGATCCTAATAATAAAAAATATTTAAAAAATCTTTTGAAATATAGTCCATATCATAATATTAAGACGGGCATATCTTATCCCTCAATTCTTGTTCTTACAGCCCAAAAAGATGACAGGGTACATCCGATGCACGCCTATAAATTTGTAGCGAAACTAAAAGCGCAAGCAAAGTTATCTAATCCAGTTTTGTTAAGAGTGGAAGGGAATGCTGGTCATGGTGGAGCAAGTGGAATTAGTAAATATATAGAACAACAGGCCGATATGTGGTCTTTTGTGCATGATCAGTTAAAAAGAATCTGATGTGAGAATTGTTAATATTATCAGTTTTAAGCAAGAACGGTTCTTGCTTGTGTTCAATGATTTGTCGCTTGATAAAACTGCTTGCCCCGCTTAACACAACGTCCGCAAGTACAGCGGGAAACTCATAAATACAGAAAGACGAGCGTCTTTCGATGGTAAGGATGAAGCGGGGCAACGAAAGTTCTCGCAACCGCGACGGTAACGTTCCGAACGCAAACTGGATGCATAAGTTCAGATACATATGAGACTCTTAATTGAGTTTCAAAATGGCTTATTTCAACAAGTTTCGAGGGACAAAGGGCTTTATCAGTATCTGGGAGAGAGTGATACGCTTCCGGTATATGATTACCGAAGAAGCGAAGAAAAGAGTGAGAATTTTAGCATTCTGGGAGAAACACGGATTAGAGGCAACGAGAGAAGCTTTCAAGGTCTCCAGACCGACCTTATTCCGATGGCAGAAAGCTTTGAAGGAATCCCTAGGAAAACTCGATGCTCTCAATAAGAAAAGCACTGCCCCTAAGAGCAAGAGAAAAAGAAGGGTACCTCAAGAAGTGGAAGATTTCATTATGAACGAGAGAAAATTTGATCCCCATCTTTCCAAAGACAAACTGGCTGTCTTGATGAAAGAAGACGGAGTAGCCACCTACTCCGCTTCTACCGTAGGCAGGATGCTTCTAGACCTCAAGAAGAAAGGAAGAATTCCTTCGTATACCAGACTTTCTTACTATGCCAACACTGATACTTTCAGGGAGAAAACCTTTATCAAACGCAAGAAATTACGCTCCAAGGGGCACACCGGCGGTCTGGTGAAAGCCGACTCAATCATTCGTTTTACCAACGGTATCAAACGCTACGTCGTGACCGCTATAGACAAAGAAACCAAGTTTGCTTTTGCTTATGCTTATAAAAATCACTCATCAAACGCTACAGTAGACTTCATGGAAAAGTTCAAAAAAGTTTCTCCCGTTTCTCTCACTCACATCCAAACAGACAATGGTAGCGAGTTTGCCAAACACTTCGAACTGCTTCTCGAAAAAGACCGGATCGTCCATTTCCACACCTATCCTTGTACTCCCAAGATGAATTCAGAAATTGAAAGATTTAACCGAACACTTTCAGATGCCTTCATCAAGAGGAACCGGATGCTTCTGGCTTATGACATAGACGAGTTCAACGAGAAGATGGTTGATTGGCTTCTTTGGTACAACACCAGAAGACCTCATTGGACCCTTGGACTTGTTTCTCCGTTGAAGTATATTGTTAACACATTAACAGCAGAGGAGTCTCAAATGTTATGGACTAATACATGTTCTTGACATATTAATATCATTCGTGCCATAATTCGAGGCAGACAGTATTTAGGAACGCCAGCATTAAACAAAAGAAAGGAGGCCGGCGATGGCTACTCAAGATCAACCGTCTTGGAAGAGACGAATTGGTCTGTGGGGAGTTGGCTATACGGCCAACTTTCTCATGGTAAAAGCGTTTGACCTGGTGCTCTATCCGGCAGTAATCTGGTATTTTGGGCTCCTCTATGGAGCCGGAATCATGTGGGGTTTTTCTCTAACAGTGTGTTATCTGACACTTCTTTTTTATGACTGGAGTCAGACAGACTGGTTAGGGATAGAAACACTCAAGGAAGTCAGAGAGAAGTGGGAAGGTAAAAGTATTTTTTCCCGGCTGATGAATTGGATTCTGAATAAAGGGGATTTAGCAGTCTTTCTCTTTGTTTCGCTCAAATGGGATCCGTTCATCTGTGTCGTGTACCTGCGACACGGAGCTCACCAGTACAACGGCATGGCCTCGCGAGACTGGCAAATTTTTATAGCCAGCGTCGTGGTATCAAACGCCTGGTGGACGTTCGTGGTCTTTACGGGTCTGACAGCGGTGCAGTGGATCATCTATGCCGTCAAATCGGCGCTCTGAAAGGGGCGCCGATTTCTTATTCTATAGATACCCCCATTTTTTTAAGAGCTTCTCATTCTTATCTACGAAACTTGAGCCAATATCATTTCTATACAAAACCTTAGGAATAATTATCTTGTTGGCCAAGTTGAGTACTTTTTCTTGCGCTTCGGGTACGGAGTTACCCATTCCAGTCACATACAATATATATCCTCTCCTGTCAGAAATATAAAGTTGTTCATGGTCACTCGTTCTTATTGAGATCTCTTCAAAGTGGATATGGTTCATATTGTTATCATTAATACCATTGAAATGCACGTTGATTCCATATGAATAGTTATTTTTTGATTTTTTTGGGTAGGGAAATGGCGGGGTTGTGAGACATAAAACTATTCCGTAACCTTTTCTCCACTTAAGATTATAGTTTTCTCCTTTGGCTAAGGCTAAAAGAAATTCACCCCAAGGGGATTCGTGTATCTCGCTTTGTAAATGCACGATTGGCGACCCAAATCTGGAAGTCGCCTCCAGAATATAAGTGCCGGATTCATTTACCATACAATTAAGCTCAAAGTCGCCTCTAAAGTTTATTTTTCTAAGATATGGTTCTAATTTTGCTATTGTTTCTTGATAAAGTTTATTATGCTCATCGTTGCTGTACCATGCCAAAGTTCCCATCTCGCTAGTGATGGGGCCGATATCACCCGGCATAAATCTAGTGTACTCTATATTAAACTCAATTGGGCCAACCCAACTGTTTCCATTAAAGAATCTACCTACTCCTATTTCCACACCGTCCACTCTTTTTTGTAAAGAGATTTTAACGCCACTTGTGGTTCTGTCATTCAAATAAGTTTTTATCAGATCCAATGTGTCTTGTCCGTTTTCAAGTCGACTCACGTAACTAATGAACTTAGTTGATCCGGGGTTTTTCTTTATAACCCATGGAGCAGGATTGTTTTTTATATATACTGCCGCTTCGTCCAAGTCTTCAAAATCTTTTAATGGAACTGTTTTAAGACCGTGTTCCGCGAAGATTTTTTGCCCGAACTCTCTATTCAGCTCCAATCTGTCCCCCAGCTCTGATCCTCCCACTACTAGATAACCCTTGCTTCTCAACTTATCTTGCATTTTGCCGTATCCCACATCGTCAAAAACAATCAAGCCCTCTTTGCCAACCCAAGATATTCCCGCTTTAATAGTATTAATTTTATGGACAAGATTCGTGAAATTACCCCTGCGACCTTTTTCATCAATAAAAAGTCTCACATCATGCCCCTCCTTTTTCAATAAATAGGCCAAATTACCGGCAATCAGGTCTTTAGAAATAAACAGAATTTTCATACTTATGTCTTCAGCATATTCTCCAATCTCGGAATAATAAAAAAATTCTACCATAAAATGTGCCATTGACACAGGAGCATCACTCGTATTATATTATAGCCAGATTTTAGTACGGAAAGGGGGTGAGAAAGATGAGTAAGGAACACGTCAACGCTGATAAAGATGCGAGTTTCCAACGGGCGCATGGTCGCCGCGATGCAGAACCGCCTCAAAAGTCAAACAAAGAGAGTGAGCGGGAGCGTAACGTTGCTCACAACAAAGGGGAAGAGCATTCACGTACCCCGAAAGGGAATAGGGGGTAAAACATCTTCCTCGTAGCCGGGTCTACAAGCCCGGCTACTTTTCTACAAAATATATGAAAATGACAACTTATAAAACAAGAAAAAAATCAAACAAACAAGAAAGTATTATTTTTATCGATTTACCTAAAAGAACGAACAAGGTCTTTGTTTCCATTGTTTTTCAATTTGGTTTCTATAATGAATCAAAGAATACTCACGGGCTTACTCATCTTCTAGAGCATTTAGATCGGAAGAGCA
>MHWZ01000039.1:0-12051 GCA_001825475.1 Candidatus Zambryskibacteria bacterium RIFOXYD2_FULL_43_10
GAGGCGTGATGCAGATTAACGTCTTGTACCACGCCCAAACCGCGGAAGAACTGGGATTGGATATCCACAACATAGATGACAATGTCGCTTACGCCCGTTATCTCTATGAAAAGGAGGGCGCCAAACCTTGGATGTCTTCCTCAAAGTGCTGGGCAAACTTCACCCAATCTGAAATCGCTAGGAGTTAATCCTACAACAACCCCCGCCAACGATGGCGGGGGTTGTTGTATTAGGGTAGGGGGTTTTTAAGTTTATTATAGAGTGTCGCACAATATACCTTTTGCGACTCTGTTTTCTTTATTTATCCAAAAGGCCGGTCCACCATTTGAAAGTAAAGGTCATTAAAAGATAAGCCGGCAGATAAATGGGTATTAAAATAAAGAAAAGAATCAATCGAATTGCCTTCATAAAGATCTTCATAATATCGATTGTCGAGCGGGCAGAAACGTTACGATAATCCCCCAAATGTAGAGAGCAGAAGGTCTCACATAAAACCAAATTACATTTAACACATCTTTTACATATTTTATAGTATTTTTCCCCTGCTCTGAATTCGCCGCATCAATAACGGACCAATTAAAGAAATATTTGAGAAATGCCAAAGCAATAATATCAAGCATCAACCAACCAATAAAACCTTTATTCCTCGGCATGTTTCTATTTTATTAGAGAACTGGCAGGTAAGCAAGAGGATCCAGGTAAGCATCTCGCCCCTTCGCAATCGGGACAAAGACTTGTTTGCATCCAATACTTGTCGTAAATTGTCTTATTTCCACACCTTGCGAAGCAAAAAGTCCGACATGAAGATGTTGACCTTTGGAATATCCTGAACCATTCGCGCCGGGTACCCCACCCGAGTAACCAATAATTTGTCCTGTAGTCACTTTCTGGCCTTTTTGCACCAGCGAAGCCGATAAATGAGCGTAAATACTCGTTAGACCGTTGTCGTGCTTTATCAATACCCAGCGACCATATGAGTAACAGCCCCTTTGATTATCCGTATTGCCAATACCTTCAATCACACCAGCAAGCATAGATCGGACAGGAGTACCCATGGAAGCTCTAAAATCTGTCCCATTATGAAAACAGTCAGCACCGCCGTAGATACCACAATCTGATCGACCAAAGTGACCTGTGATATAAACATTATCTAAAGGCCAAGTTAGAACACCGCGTTTAGGTTCGGGAAAAAGAGATAGGTCAAGCGTGATACGCAGTTCCTGTTCCAAGCGATACAAATCAGCTTCCGATTCTTTTTGCCGCGCCATGTTTGCTTGGATAAGTCTCTGATATTCTACTTCTTTATTTTTTGTCTCGGCCAGAAGTTTCGCTTTAGCCTTCTGATTCTCTTCGACGACTGATTTCTGGCCACTTAACTGTCCGCGTAAATTTAACTGTTCCTTTTTTATTTTTTCTTTCTCCGCTTTCTCTTGGTCAAGAATCTTACGAGTCTCACGCAGGGCGTTAATTTCTTCTTCCAAACGAGCATTTAAACCCGCTAGCTGACTTCCATCTCTCCAAAGATCAGAAAGTCGAACAGAAGCTAATATTTGGAGTATAAGAGGATTAGTGTCATATTCAGATAAGGCCAAAATGGCGCTGGCAATCGCAGTTCTATGCGTGATAATTTGCTTCTCCTTTTCGCTCATGGCATTCTCAAGCGACTGGATAAGCAAACCGGTGGAAGTGATTTTTGATTGAGTAATGCTAATATCTTTGGCCAATTTCTTTTTGGTCGCATCAAGTGATTTAACGGCACTACCGAGAGTCTGACTTTCCTTATTAATCTCTTCCAGTTCGGTTTGAAGCTTTTTCTGTTCCTCAACAAGCGTCTCCCGTTCCCTTCTGACCCGTTCGATCTGTTGTTCTAATTCACTCGGATTAGCGGCGCTCAAGATAAGCGGCGCAATCAAAAAAAAGATAAGAATACTAATAACTCTCCTGCTCATTTGTCTCTGGTTTTACCAAGATTGAAATGTTTCCGGTTCATCCAAGCCAGTTTTTTCTCGTCGAAAATCGCACCACCTTTATGCACTCTTGAAAAGTCAAAAACATTTATCAATTCGGGAAGTGTAAAGATTTCTTGTTCTGTGCCGGGATTCCATCCCAGAAGCGCAAGGTAATTGATCATGGCTTCTGGCGAGTAACCTTTATTGCGATAGTAGTCGAGTGAGACAGACTCGCCATGTTTGCGCTTAGAGAGCTTTGAACGGTCTGGAGCAAGAATAAGCGGTAGATGCGCATATATTGGCCGTGGTGCACTGATTGTTTCCTGGATTAAAATCTGTCTCGGAGTGTTGGAGATGTGATCCTCGCCGCGGATCACATGTGTTATGTTGGATTCAAAATCATCAATGACTACCGCCAGATGATAAAGTGGTTCATCTACGCTTTTGGCTATAATAAAATCTTTTAATTCTGTAGTGTCAAACTCAATCTCTCCCCGAACTAAATCATTGAATTTTACTTTTTTATTTGGATTTTTAAAGCGAATAATCTTATCCTCAGCCTCGTAAATCGAGCCGTCATCGAGCATTTTTTCTATATAAGTTCGGTGTATCTTTCCCCTATCCGACTGTCGATAGAATTCGTCGTATTTAAGTCCCAGCCACTCGAGACTTTCAAAGATATTATCCTCAAATTCTTTTTTTGATCTGGTTTTGTCTGTATCTTCTATTCTTAAAATAAATTTTCCATTATTTTTTCTGGCAAACAAAAAATTAAAAAGGGCCGTGCGCGCGCTACCGACATGAAAATTGCCAGTCGGTGAAGGCGGAAAACGTGTAATAATTTTCTGATTCATTTCTCTATCTCATGTTCAAGAGCAATTTTTAGGATTTCTTCAGCTATCAGACGCGCGGCATTGGGCTTGTGGAACAATTTTGCCGCTATTTTCATCTTTTCTCGTTCGGTTTCATTTGTCATCAGACGTTCAATCTCCGACGCGAGAATGTTGGCGGTAAGATTATTTTCTTCTATGACCTCGCAAGCACCGGCACGAGCATAAGTAAAAGCATTTGAATGCTGATCGTGGCTGACTTTTTCGTTGATGGGAATAATGATTGATGGTACGCCCCAGGCGGCAATTTCAAAGATGGTTGAACCAGCGCGCGAGATGACCACGGAAGCTATCCCGGCTGCCATACGAATCGCCAAAACATTTAAGTAATCAAATGCTTTATACCGATCCTTATGAAGAGAATCAAAAAGCACTGCCTCACTAGTGGCTCGGACTTCCATAATATTATTCTTACCGGTTTGATGAATAATCACGTACTGCTCCACCAAATTCTTGAGATCTTCTAAGACCGCATCGTTAATTTTTTGCGCCCCTTGCGAGCCGCCAAGAACTAAAATGACCGGCACATTTTCTTCAATTTGAAAAAATTCACGAGTACCAGAAGTGATAGGAAGAGCGACCTCTTTACGCACGGGCTGACCAGTGTGAGCCACCGCGTCTGATGGAAAATAGTTTGCGGCTTCTTTGTAAGAAACCGCCACTATCCTGGCAAATTTCCCCGCCCACAAGTTTACCCTACCAGGGAGGGTGTCAGACTCATGAATAACCACAGGAATACGAAAAAGGCGCGCCGCCACCAGTACTGGGAAACTCGCATACCCTCCCTTGCCAAAGATAACATCGGGATAAAGTTTATACACCATATAAAGTGAGGTAAAAATCCCCCACCCCATCTTGAACAGGTCAAAAAAATTTGGAACCAGAACCCACCAGCTTGCGGAACGACGTAGTTTACCGGCGCTATTTTTCTTGTAAATAATGCCATTTTCGAAAAGTATCCCAGGATTATAAGGAGTGGGAGACATATAAAAAAGCTCCAGTTCCAAAAGTCTTTTCTCTTTCGCCAGATTATTAAGTTCCTCGGCAATGGAAATTATCGGATAAAAATGTCCCCCAGAACCACCGCCAGTAAAAAGAATACGCATTGATTTAAGATTTAGGATTTAGGATTTAGGAGTCTCGAGTCTTAGAAATAGAGAGTACAATGCCAACTTCAAGAAGAGTGATAAAGAGGGATGAGCCGCCATGACTCACGAACGGCAAGGTAATACCCGATAATGGAATTACTCCGAGCATAGCGCCAATATTGACGAATGCTTGGGAGACAATCATTATAACAATTCCGACTACCGTGAGTCTAGCAAAAATATTTGTTGTTTGAGAAGCAATCTTGATACCCCGGGTGGCAAAAAGGACAAACATGACCAATAAAAAAACGGAGCCCACAAAACCAAACTCTTCGGCCGCCACGGCAAAGATCGAATCCCCGATTGGTTCAGGGAGATAAGTAAATTTCTGAACACTCTGGCCAAATCCTCGACCAAACAGACCACCTGAACCGACGGCGATGAGAGATTGTTGGACTTGATAGCTGGCTCCCTGGGCATCCGCTTGCGTATTAAAGTAAGTGGTAATACGTTGCATAATGTAAGGTCGCATAAAAGCCAGAAGAGCCAAACTGACCGCTCCAGCCAAGATAATCATAAAAACATAACGCCATTTCCCTTCCGCGGCAATGAACATCGCGATGCCAGTAAAAACAATCAGAAGAAAATTGTCAGTATCCGGTTGATTCAACAGAAGCAAGGCCGAAATAATCAAGAGGATAAGAAGCGGCAAAAAGCCCCAGCGAAAAGTTTTTATTCTATCCCTGATTCCGGCAATCCAAGCCGCAAAATACACAATAAAGGCTAATTTTAGGATCTCGGAGGTTTGGAAAGAAATGGAGCCCAATACAATCCAGCGTCGAGCGCCAGCGTGTTCAAAGCCGATGCCCGGCACCAGGACCAAAAGATTAAGGACGATTGCTGTGAGTAGAAGCCAGAAAGCGGATTTCTTCCAAACTTGAATATGTAAACGTGACGCGATTATCATAGCCACAGTGCCCAAAAAAAGCCCGAAAACTGTCTGCGATAATGCGATGCTTGAATAATTTGAATTTTCTTTCGCCAAGAGGGCAAGAGCCGCTGAGCTAAAAATAAAAAAACCAAACACTATTAAAATAATGGAGATAAGTAAAAATGATTTATCCACTTTTCTTCCACTCGCCATAATTGGAAGAATTATAACATCCTATCAGATGGGATAACACTAACTGATGAGAACCAAGATGACGCCGATGATGGCCGAGATGACAGAAACTATCCAATAACGCATAACCACTTTCTCTCTGGGCCAACCTAACGCCTGGAAGTGATGATGAAGCGGAGTAACCTTAAAAATTCTCCGTTTAAAAAATTTATAGAAGACGTAAACCTGAATAATGACAGAGGCAGACGTGGCCACCAATGGCAAAGCAATGATTGGTAAAAGGAGTACTGAATCAGTTAGGAAAGCTATAACCGCCAGTACCACAGTAAGAGCCATTATTCCCGTTTCTCCCATATAGAAACGTGCTGGTGGCACATTGAACCACAAAAAAGCAAGAATAGCGCCGGCAATGGCGCCAGAGAGAGCGGAGATGTCAATTTGATTATTGACGAAAGCAATAACAGCAAAAGCGGTAAAGACCGAGGCGAGCACTCCTCCAGCCAACCCATCAATACCGTCTATGACAGAAGTTGAAAAGGTAGCAAGCATTACAATAATAAAGAATGGTATAAACCAAATACCAAGGTATAAGTCTCCGTTAAAAGGAATATGAACAGAATTAAAATCAAGCTTAAAATAAAACCAAAGGCTAATGACAAGCCCAATGCCAGTGACGAGAGCGATCTTGATTTTGCGATAAATAAGAGCGTCTTGAGCAAACCTGCTTTGGCCGTAAATGTGCAACAGATCATCTGCCAGACCTATAAAGGCAGCTAAGAAAAAAGCCCCCAGAGGTACTAAGGTTTGTGATCTTGAAAAGAAGTTAAGCTTAAGAGTCAGATCCGATGGCATCACTAATGAGAGAAGGTAGATAGCACAAACAGTAAAGAGTACGGCAACCCAAATTATTATGCCGCCAGTTTTAGGAGTGCTAAGTTCATGTGCGGTATTATGAATATTTTTAAAAGCTTCAGAGGTGTTCGCGTTGGTTCTGGGAGATTTCTTCCACATTTTATACCGATAGAAATATCTGGTAAAAAATGGCGTAATGATAATGCCAATAAAGAAAGTTAAAACTGTCGGAAAAATGATCTTAAGAATATCCATGGGTATTAATTTTTAATTTTCAATTTAGAATTTTCATTGAAAATTTTTCTATAAATATATTGTACCAGATGGCCAGCGCCAGGAGGAGATAGATCTTTCTTGAGTTATCGTTTCGTCCAGATAGATGATTGTCTATAAGATTTTTTATGTACGAAACATCCATATGCTTTTGAATATATAGATTCTCCAAAATGAGACTGAAAATATCTTTTCTATCATTCGTAAACCAGTCCTTAACGGGTGTTGGAAAACCAAGTTTCTTTCTCTGGCATACCGACTCCGGTAAAACTCGTTTGAACGCTTCGCGTAAAAGATACTTAGTGACACCACTCTTCCATTTGAATCGATCCGGAAGACGCGAGGCAAGGCGCACCACTTCAATATCCAGAAACGGCACTCTTAATTCAAGTGAATGCGCCATAGTCATTTTGTCGGCTTTGGCTAGGATATCCCCGATAAGCCAAGTATGAATGTCAATGTATTGCATCTTGGTCGAATCGCTAGAGTGGGTGACTTTTTGATACAGATCTTCGATGAGAAACTTTTTCTCTGGTTTTCCTTTCCAAAGCAACTTGACTTCCGCTTCGCTAAATATGGAAGCGTTGCCGATATACCAATCTTCAAGTTTTTGACTTGCTCTTTTGGCATAATTCTTGCCCCTGAAATCAAATGGCAGATTAACGATAAATTTCAAAATAACATTGGGTAGCCAAGTAATCCACCGCCGAGCAAACGGTTCAAGATAAATATTGTAACCGCCAAACAGCTCATCCGAACCCTCGCCCGAAAGCACCACTTTTACCTGTTTTGCCGCCTCCCGCGCCAGAAAATATAGCCCCAGGGCCGAAGGGTCGGCCACCGGCTCATCAAAGTGCCAGATTGCTTTAGGTAAATTTGCAAAGTATTCCTGGGCGCCAATGGTAATCTCACGATGATCCGTATCAAGCAAGTTAACAGTTTCCAACGCTTCCCTACCCTCACTCAAGGATTCAAAGCCGACGGTAAAAGTCTTAATTTTTCTCTCGTCTCTGATTTTTTTCATCAAGGTCGCGATAATGCTTGAATCTATGCCGCCGGAAAGAAATGAGCCGATCGCCACATCAGCAATCAGGTGGTGAGAGACCGAATCTTCCATGACTTCCAAGACTGCCTTCGCAGTTTTTGCCTCATCGAGAGCATTGTCTGGTTTAAATTCAAATTGCCAATATCTTTTCATTTCAACTTTGCTAGTATTTATATCTATCTTCATAAAATGAGCGGGTGGGAGTTTAAAAATGTTTTTGAAAAAAGTTTCTTCTAGGGGATTGTATTGGAATGAGAGGTAGTTAAAGACAGCTTGGTCGTTCACTTCTGGTTTAAATGTCGGAAGAGTCAGAAAACTTTTAATTTCAGAGGAGAAAGCTGCCACATCCGAGCGCATATCATCAATCAGATAATAAAGCGGTTTGATGCCAAAGAAATCTCGCGCCAGAAAGATTTGTTTCTCTTTGGCATCATAGATAGAGAACGCGAACATGCCGCGCAGACGCGGCAATATCTCTGTCCCCCACTTCAAAAATCCCACCAGAATCACTTCAGTGTCACTGTCGGTTTTAAATTTGTAATCTCCCAGCTCACTCTTGAGCTCTTTGTAATTATAAATCTCTCCATTAAAAATTAATGTAAATCTACCATCATTTGAACTTATCGGCTGCTTGCCTCCGACAAGATCAATGATGGAAAGACGTCTTATGCCTAAAGCGACATATTCATCGACAAAAAACCCCGCATCATCCGGTCCACGATGATAAATAGCTTCCGCCATGTTTTGAATGGCGCTCTTTCTTGTCGGGTTAATGATTCCTACTATGCCGCACATAAATTTAGTTATTACTTATAGATTTCATCACAGCATCGACAAGAATGCGCGCATCCTCAAAGCGACCTTCTCCAGTAGAACCAAGTATGACAACAACGATCGGTCGACCTAGTTCCGGATCGAAGACAAACGCCAAATTACCCCCGGCAGTATCGGTAAAACCTGTCTTGGAAGCCATTATCCCGGGAATTTCAGCAATTACATTATTGGTATTTTGGGCAACATGCAGATAATTATCCAAAGATTGAAAGGTAGTGGTAGCTTCTTTGGTGGCATCAAAGAACGCTGGGTAATGCGCAAGAATATATTCCAAAAGTGTGCTCATATCTTTCGCTGTGCCGTAAGCGCCGCCCTTCATTTCAGATTCATCGAGTCCGGTTTCATTCCAAAAATAAGTATTCTTGAGACCAAGTTCTCTGGCCTTATCATTCATTTCGCCAACAAAGTCATTGATAATTTCTTCGGAATCAACATCCGCTCTCTCAAGAGCGCCGAGCGAAAGAGCTACGGCGCGCATACCGTCATTTGAAGATGTTAACAATGAAAAATCAAGAATATCTTTAAGTGTCCATCGTTCATCTTTGTAGAAACCGCTATCCCCTTCTGCTCTCAGAGCCTCCTCATTTACCGTTATGGTGCCGTACCGAGGACTTAAATCTCCCGCCACCAAAGCGGACATGATTTTGGTCAAGGAAGCCAGCGATAGGCGGGCATTTTCGTTTTTAGTAAATAAAACAGTTTGAGTTCTAACATCATAGACATAAGCGGCCTTGGCTCCAATTGTTACTGAAGGAAACGAAACGGTAGCCACACCGGTTGGAACCGATTTGTCCTTCCTTTCCACTTTTATACTAAAAATCAAAGAAGCCGTAAGTAAAAATAAAAGAATTGTGGCCAAAACCAGAAAAAATTTCACCTCTGTATGACGTATAGTGGAAAATTGATTATCCATCTTGTTCTGTAGGTATTGTTTCCATAAACTCCTTGATTTTTTTAAAAGCCATTTGATATTCTGGTAAATCTTCACGACGAGTGATACCAAGATGTTCCAAGAGCTTGAGTGTCGCTTTGTAACTATAGCTTCTTTCTGTGCCTTCAGTGCGTTCAATGAGTCCGCGAATCATAAGTGAGCGTAGGATAAGGCCAGAATTAACTCCGCGAA
This sequence comes from Candidatus Zambryskibacteria bacterium RIFOXYD2_FULL_43_10, assembly GCA_001825475.1. Lineage (GTDB taxonomy): Bacteria > Patescibacteriota > Minisyncoccia > Phycocordibacterales > Zambryskibacteraceae > UBA5004. The sequence continues at coordinate 9,178 of MHWZ01000039.1, forward strand.
TATGGTCAATTTCGCGGCGTGAAATTGGACCCTTATAGAGAATGATAGCCAGAGTCTCAAGACTGGCTCGGCTAAGCTCGCGAGAAAATTCTTCCTTGGCCAAATTCTCAATAAGTTCACTGACATCGGGATGAGTACCGAAACTTACAAATTCCCCATCAAAGATGACGACTATCCCCCTATCTTTATAAAATTCTCTTAGCTTAAAAAGTGACGCCTTCAATACTTCAGATTTTTCTCCGGTCAGCTTCGCCAATTCGGAAATAGAGACCGACTCATTTTTAAAGAAAAGTATTGCTTCTATTTTTAATTCTAAACTAAACATAAATGGGGGTGTTGACTGATTCATTTTCTATCTCCATGTCTCCTCTGCCTTCTTGTGTCACGCGAATAGCTCCACGCTTAACAAGTTCGAGCATGGCAAGAAAACCGATAATGATGGAGATCTTCTTTTCGTAAGTAAGTGCACCCTTGGCGCCATAAAATTCCTTAAAATTAAGTTTGCTCGTTTTAGCAATCCGTTCCGCTAGTTTTTCAATCATTTCTTCGAGACTGATAACTTTTTTGACAATTATTTTTGGTAATACTTCTTTTTTCGGTAAAGATTCTATCACTTTCTCGAGAGCAAGAAAAAGAGTTTTTGTGCTGGTTTGGGAGTCCGGCGAGAAAATTATTATTTGATTTTTTGCCGGTGTCTTTTCAAAAATTACTTTTTTGCCAAAAATATTTTTAAGACCCAGGGCAAGTTCCTTAACTCTGGCGTAAACTGCGAGACGATTCTCTAAATCATGAATGCTTTCCTCCTCTTCATCTGTAAGTCGAATCATCGGCAAAAGTGATCTAGACTTAATAAGCATCAAAGTAGAAGCAATGACGATAAATTCCGCCGATTCTCTTATCGGAAATTCTTCGTGCTCATCAATATATCGTATAAAGTCGTCCGTTACTTGAGACAACGAAACATCATTGACAAAAAGTTTTCTTTGAGTCACCAAGTCAAGAAGAAGGTCCAATGGACCTTCAAAAATTCCCGTTTTTACGGTATATGAGTTTCCCTTCACTCCGCCATTATAACGTTTTTTAATCCAATCTCCAAACTAAACCAATTTATACCGGTAGATCGTATCTATACAATCTGTGTAAAGTCGAGCTTTGCACAATTTGTTGGTAGTAGTAGGTCTTTATTCATTTCGACAAAAATCCACTATTTCATCCCAAGAATAGACTCTGGTAATGGGTGGTTTAACTTCACCCTGATTCCAGGGTGCATTAAAGAGTAACGCGGGTATTCCCAAATTTGCCACATCTTCGACGTTGTGTAAAAAATCATCTACAAAAATTTCTATACCAAGTTCCTTACAAACTTCTCCCTTGGTACGTTCTGGACCATTCCCGTAATACTGATTTGTAAAATGAATCTCGTCAAATTTCTTTGGAAAGTGTCTGTCTAACCATTCCAGAGTTTTTTCCCTTAATTCTTCCGGCTTAGATGTAACAACAAAAAGACGATGACTATGTTTGAGTTTTTGTATACCTTCAACTGCCCCATTAATAGGCAGAGCACTCCAATGATTTTGGGATCCAAAAAAATCAAAAACTCTTCTTTTTGCTTCTTCTTCTGTGCAATTCCATACTTTATGTAATTCGATAAATTTTACATCTTTCGTTTTATATTTTGTACCATAGGTAGCATTATGATGCGCATGAAGCGCTTCACTAAAATTGAGCAGTACATTATCAAGATCAAAACCAATGATCATGGATTCAGTCTCTTAACATCTCTTGGAATATAGGTAGCTTCGCGAACGTTCGGTAAATCAAGAATTTTCATAATAAAGCGACCGGGGCCGATACCGGCGCCGCCGTGAGGCGGACAGCCGTAGCGAAAAAAGTTTAGATAATCTTTAAGCATCTTGAGATCCATACCTTTCTCTTTTGCCTGTTTTTCAAGAATCTCCGGCCTATGCTCACGTTGAGCCAGAGTCGTAATTTCGATTCCTCGATATAGTAAATCCGCCCTTCGACTACGCTCAGGGTCATCTGATGATGACATATGATAAAAAGCGCTCTTGGATTTGTGATAATCGGTGATGAAGACAAATTCATGTTCGTGCTTCTTTAAAACCAACTCGGATATCGCCCTCTCCTCTTCTGGAGAAAGATCGTGTTCCTCGGGCGAAGAAATGCCAAGATTGGATAAAATCTTTTTTGCTTCCACAATCGTCATTCTTGGAAACGGCCGTGTCGGGGTGACAAGATTTAGATCCGGAAAAACTTTCGATAGTTGTTTAAATCCACTGACAATCATCCCCTCTTCTTCATCCATGACATCGTAGTGATCTTTTATATAAGAGATTTCGAAATCCCAACCGGTAAATTCCGTCAGATGGCGGGTAGTGAAAGATGGTTCAGCGCGAAACACGGGAGACACCATGAAAACTTTTTCGAAACCGCTGGCCATGGCCATTTGTTTATAAAACTGCGGCGACTGCGCCAAATACGCTTTGCGGTTGAAATAATTAACTTCAAAAACTTCCGAGCCAGACTCCGATGGCGTGGACATTAGGGCTGGCGGATAGAGCTGGATAAAGTTATTTTCATCCCAATATTTGCGCCAGCCTTTCTCAAATTCCGTCCAAACTTTGAAAATCTTGGCTTTCTCCGGCTTACGCAGATCAAGCCAACGATAATCAAAACGTATCGGTGCTTCGGTCTCTTCCCCGCCCTTCACCACTACCGGTATCGGTAATTCTGGTTCAGCCTTGCTTAGCACCTCAATCTTAATCGGATGCATCTCACGACCACCGGGCGCCTGCGGAGCATCCACCATTTCCCCAGTCGCCCTGATAACAGATTCGAGTGTTAAATTCTTAG
>MHWZ01000039.1:12061-12257 GCA_001825475.1 Candidatus Zambryskibacteria bacterium RIFOXYD2_FULL_43_10
TTCCGGATTATCCGTTGTCACAACCAGTTGGGTCAGACCCCTTAAATTGCGTACGATAATAAAAACTATTTTTGACTGAATACGCAAAGCATGTACAAATCCCTGAATCATGATAGTTTTAATCCTACTTTTTCTCTAATTTCTTCCATCTTCTTTTCCGCTCTTTCACGGGCCACTTCACCACCCTCTCGCAATA
>MHWZ01000039.1:12264-12419 GCA_001825475.1 Candidatus Zambryskibacteria bacterium RIFOXYD2_FULL_43_10
CACAGTATTTTTATCTTGCTCCAATTTTTGCCTCCTCTCGCGCATCGGTCTTATGAAATCTTTAAGATCGTCTATTAACATCTCCTTAAGAATTTTGTATTCCCCCTTATTTTCTTCATACAGATTATCGAGAAACTCTTTGTCTTTAAGTAAAG
>MHWZ01000039.1:12478-12725 GCA_001825475.1 Candidatus Zambryskibacteria bacterium RIFOXYD2_FULL_43_10
ACGGATTTTTCAATCTCCTCGTCTGTGGCAAAAAGTGAAATGGTATTGCTATAGCTCTTGGACATCTTTCTACCATCAATACCGGGTACCGCAGCGACACCTTTCAAGATAAGCGGTTCCGGTAGTTTAAAAGTCTCCCCAAATATATGGTTAAATTTTTCTGCAGTATCGCGGGCAATTTCCACATGCTGTTTCTGGTCTTGTCCGACAGGCACCACATCGGCCCCTTGAATAAGAATATCAGCGG
>MHWZ01000039.1:12741-12883 GCA_001825475.1 Candidatus Zambryskibacteria bacterium RIFOXYD2_FULL_43_10
ATCAAAGAGTCCAACATTGGGCTCTTTATTATTAGCCACCGCATCCTTATAAGCATGCGCGCGCATTAGATACGGCACAGTAGTAATACAGTTGAAAATCCAACCAAGTTCCGTTACTTGTGGTACATCGGATTGTTTGTAG
>MHWZ01000039.1:12899-15176 GCA_001825475.1 Candidatus Zambryskibacteria bacterium RIFOXYD2_FULL_43_10
GATCAAGACCTATTGATAAATAATCAAGAATGACATTAATAGTATTTTCTTCTAGCTCTCCCCTATTCTGGACAGTAGTCAGAGCATGCAAATCGGCGATAAAAACATAACTTTCATAAGAAGTCTGTAATTCCACAAACTGCTTCATTGCCCCAAAATAGTTCCCAATATGCGGCTTACCTGTTGGTTTAACTCCCGAAAGTAAAATTTTCCTATTTAACATCTTCTTGATTATATCAGATTTCGTATTTGGTTTTTTGCTTTTTATCGGTCAATCGGCCGCCGACAGCTCTAATAAAGTTTTTATGCATCTGAGCAAGCTCATCAGGAGAAATTTTCTCAAATGCTTCCCTTGCAACTTTCGACCCCTTGCGAAATTCAATATCTTTCTCAAGAACTTCCGGATGCACTTGGAAAGTTTGCTTGTTCCATCCCAGAAGGTAAAGTCCGGAGAGTCTGCGTACGCGCGAGAGAGCCACGTATCCCTGACCAAACTCAAAGACATCGGTGAGATCCATAACCGCCTCGTCAAGACTCATACCCTGACTCTTGTGCACAGTAATAGCCCAGGCAAGCCTTAAGGGCACTTGGGTAATACGCGCTCTGACACTTCCGCCTTCCTCAACTGTCCAAGCCATGGGTTCTACAATGATACTTCGGTTATTTCTGGTACGTATAACTGGAGATCCAAATGAATTCAATTCTCGGACTTCTCCTAAAGTGCCATTTACAAATCCAGCCTGGGGATTATTTTTAGTAAACATTACCTTGGCGCCGACCTTCAGCCTTAAAACTTCCGGGGACAGACAACCCTTTTTGAGCGTCGCGACAAGTGATGATGCGCCTTGAGAAGTCATTTCAAAAATACGTTCTTTCTCTGAAATCTTAGCAAGCTCTTGATCGTTTACCCGTTCCACTTCTTCATTGTGAGAGAAAAGTCGTGGAATGTCATCGGGTGCGTTTTCGCTCGTTACTCTGCGTTTCTCGATATGAGAGTGATGTGTATCGTTATAAGCGTTATGACGAATAGCGGAAAGAATGGAAAGAAAGTTACGGTCATCTTGACGATACTGTTCCGTAAGATAACAAGTTATAAATCCCGTCGTTAGCCAACATGGAGCATCATAGGCAAATCGCGCTGTCGCCTCTTCTATCAGAGTCTTCTGAAACTCTGATTCACCTCGTCTAACCACGGGTGGTAATTGGAAAAAATCCCCTACCAAAAGCACTTGGAGGCCGCCAAAGGCTTGGTCACTCTGCTTTACTTCGCGGCACACCATATCAACCATAGAAAGTGTTCGGGGACCGAGCATGGACACTTCATCAATAATCAAAGCCTTGGAGCTACGAATACGCTTCGCGATGCGTTCATTGGAAGCGATTCTATCCAATTCATATTTATCTAAATTTCGCTTGATGCCAATACCGCTCCAAGAATGGATAGTCATGCCACCGATATGTGTAGCGGCAATACCAGTCGAAGCGGTAATAGCCACCTCAACCTTTCGGGACCGGAGATAAGAAACATACTGATTAACAGTATAGGTTTTCCCGGACCCAGGTTCACCCGAGAGAAAGACGTTAGCTCCCGTCTTTAATATTTCTAGTGCTTGTTTTTGAGTCAATAGAATCTTATATTATCAGTGAATGGGCCTATAGCTCAAATAACCGCTTAAGTTTAACGTCTATTCGGAAACACTATAAATCTCCGGTTCACGGTCGAGGAAGTTAAAACTTTTTGAATACGCGTTGACATTAGTCACATCATTGAATAATTTATTATAAGTCTCCGGGAAGCGGATTAGAAGTGCGTCAATGGAATTGCGTCTACCAATGGCAAAGACCTCGCCGTGATATTTGACTTGATTGATGATGTGACCTATGTCCTTGCGAGCCTTAGTGGTGGTTATAATTTTCATACTTATATTGTACAAAATATACAAATTAATGCAATCCGCCGTGTAACTAAAGTTTTACACTACTGGTAATTCCATAAAGAAAGTGGAACCTTTATTTATTCCAGCGGACTCGGCCCAGACGCGGCCGTGGTGCGCTTCCACCACATCTTTGACAAACGAGAGACCGAAACCGGTGGAATTAATATTGACCTTGAGAGAGTTTTCATCTCGACCGCCCTTGGTAAAAAGTTTCGGTTTGAGCTCATCCGAGATACCCATGCCGGTATCTTCAATCTTAAATAAGATTTTATTATTGTTTTCTGTTAATTGTAACTTTATGCTTCCTTTCGGCGTATAACGGATGGAATTGTCAATCAAA